>NZ_JBRRDW010000001.1:0-184371 GCF_056759895.1 Stenotrophomonas sp. STEN038 | reverse complement strand
CGGGGAAACCCGTCGAAAGCCGCCAGAAATGGCGCAATTTTGATCAAATCGAGGTCGATCGAGCGCTCGACGCTGAAATCCAAGCTTCAGGGCGCTTTGATCAGACCTTCCTTAGCGCTTGCCTTCATCACCCACCTTCTTATCGTTATTGCGAGCAAGTGCGCTGCCAAGCAGTCGCATGGCCTTGTCGGCCTGTTCACGGATATGACGCTCGTTATAGACCTTGCCCGACTCCTTGTTGCGATGTCCATTGAGGTGTGCACGAATGTCCTGCTCGCGACCCTCCCTAATGATCTGCTCGGCGTCATTGGAACGCGACGCTGCATTGTGTTGATCAATCGCTAGCGACAGCGCGTAATTCATGTGATGGCGCAGTGCATGAGGATGTATGCCCGCCAGTTCTGGCGAGACCGCGCTGACTCGCTCGATGACTCGGTACAGGCCATTCTTCGACAGCGGCCTCCCAAAGGTCTTCCCGGCCTTGTGCGATACGAAAACGTAGGGATGTCGTCGCGCTCCAGGAATGCGTGCACGCACTTCAAGGATGTAGTGCTGGACCAGCTTTGCGAGCTCGTCCGAGATCGGCAGAATGCGCTCTTTCGTTTTGCTGGTCGGCTGATAAGCGCGAGGATCGTGCACGTCATCGTGATTGCGTCGAACGCTGACGCTTGGCTCGTGCCCAAGATGAAACTGCTCCACCCAAAGGCTGAGCAGTTCGCCCGTTCGCATGCCGGTGACTCGATACAACTCGATGATGATCGCATTCCGCAGCTGGATCGTCGGATCGCTGAACGGGTTCTCGTCGCTCCCGATGGCGATGACTTCCCGCAGCCGCTTGACCACCCCTGGATCAGGCGACTTCTCGACCGGCGTCTGAATGAGTCCGTGCTTGGACCCTCGTGGGCGGTGCTTTCGAATGCGCTTGCCCATCTCAGCCAAATCGTGCGCAAACTCCGCAGAGTTGCGATGCTGGATGATGACGCCGCCGAGGAACTCCAGGTAGTCCGCGATCGTCGTCATGCGGTTGTAGGCCACTCGCTGGGTCACCGAGGGACGCGCCACCGTCGGGCCTACCCGTGCATCAGAAAAGGCCACCACGTTGCCCGAGCGCACTTCGGTGTCTTCTCTAGCGCCCACATATCGCATGTCCAGCTTCGCGAAATCGCGCAGCGACACGATGTCTGGCAACGAAAGGAACGTCCCACCCGTGAACTCGTCAACGAGGTTGCGTCCTTCCTGCATCTCCCATCGAAGGAGCACCTGGATGTGCGTGAGAGCGTTTCGAATCGTATTGACGGCCGCTCCGGCGTTGCGCAACTGCGCCGTCGCAAAGAGCGTCGGGTAGAACACAGGAAGCCCCTGATCGTCCAGCAGAAGTGGCACGCGCTCACCTTGATTCATCACGCGCATCGCAAGCGAGGACATAAGGTCTTTTTCTACATTTACTACATATGAATGACTATACCATTTTATTTTACAAAAGTAGTGAGCAAAAAATAGAAAAGCCCCTTAGTAGAAGGGGCTTCCTGGATCCATTAGCTACAAAGCGTGAGGATAGGTGTCCTAGAAGGGAATATCGTCGTCGGCAAAATCATCCATTGGCGGTGCCGACTGCTGCTGCGGTGCCTGGCGCTGACCGCCGCCGTAGCCGCCGCCCTGGTCTTGGTTGCCATAACCGCCCTGGCCGCCACCCTGCTGCTGACGTGGGGCCGACTGGCGCTGCGGACGATCACCGCCACCGCCTTCACCACGGCCGCCGAGCATCTGCATCTCGTTGGCGACGATGTCGGTTGTGTACTTCTCCACGCCGTCCTGGCCGGTGTACTTGTCGTAGCGCAGCTCGCCTTCGACGTAGACCGAACTACCCTTGCGCAGGTACTCGCCGGCGATCTCGCCGAGCTTTCCGAAGAACACCACGCGATGCCATTCGGTGCGCTCCTGCTGGTTGCCGTCACGGTCCTTGCGCACGCTCGTGGTCGCTAAGCTGATGCGGGTGATCGCCATGCCTGCCTGGGTGTACTTGGTTTCCGGGTCGTTGCCGAGATTGCCGACGAGAATTACTTTGTTCACCCCTCTGGCCATGCACTGCTCTCTCTTCTTATTCGATGTGATTGGGTCTTAGCCTATGCACCAAGATGCCGTTGAAAAGTTAGACCTTCTGCGTGGTCTTCCGACTCTTACCTGCCAGGAGAGTCGGGGCTGGTGTCGCGACAGACGGAATCAGGGCGAGTACCGGGATGTCGTACTGCTCCGACCGGAATACGACCATGCAGTCGAACCGGCCGTCCCCCTTCCAGTGTGCTTTTCCTACAGCGCGATTCATGCCATCCAGGGCGAGACCGAGGGTGTCGCGTGAGTACCCGACACGGTCCCTATAGACCTGCGACCGCTCATCGATCGGCAGGGCCTCGCAGCCGTCAGCACATGCCTGGAGCCACTGCGCCACCAGGTGGACTGCCATGGCGAGCATTGCTCGTGAACTGGTCGCATAGCTGCAGATCGTTGCTGATGCGCTGCCAAGGTCATCAAGCGGCGGCATCAAAGCCTTCCAGTTGCTGAACTCATCGGGCCGCAAGGAGTGGTGGGCAAGCGACGCTGCCTGACGATATAGGCTGATGATCTGGAGCTGGCGCCGCCAGCCGGCCTGCATATCTGCAGCCACGAAGGCTGTCTCCGCATCCCGCAGGGCCGTCGTGAGCATCTCTACCAGCGCACCAGTTGCAACATGTGTCCGGTCGCGGATCTGGACGACCTGGTGACCCTCCCCAAGCCTTGCAAGATCCACCTTTCGGAATGGGGTCGCAATCGTTGCCGACTCTCCGCCGACGAGCGTCTCCAGATCGAGGATGCCCCAGCTGCTATCGCCTTGCTCAACCGGCCAGCGGATCATGGGCAAGGAGCGTGCTTCGTCGTACTCGACAATGACAGCGTCGCGCGTGAGCCGAGTCGTCGGACGATCACTGTGCTGGACAAACTGCCGCCAAGAATCGTCAGCAGCTTCGCTGAGCTGCCGAAGCACCTGACCTCGATATTCACTGACGACCTCGCTACCGCTGTCCGGCAACGTGGCTTCTGCGATTCGCATCGCGCGCTCAAGGGCTTGGCCAGTGGCCAAGTACCAGGCCTCCGCAGGGGAGACGACGGGTTGTGTGTTCGTTTTCTGGTTTTCCATGGATCCACCAGCTAATTTGCCAATGAATCGTATGGCCTACTGAAGCCAAAAGCGTTGGCTAACCGCCGCGATGATTCAATAGGTTAAGCGTATTCCCGGACTTCACCGTCGCCGGCAACACTCACTCGGACGCAACCGCTTCGCAGAGCGGCTCAGCGTCACAAGAAAAAACCCGGTCATAAGACCGGGCTTTGGGGAACTACATTGGACTGTCTACGTCCAGCCTCATTGAACTGGAGCGTTCATGAGGGGCTGACGTATCAGTTGCGCACTTCCGTTGGCTTCGTCCCGAACTTCTTCTCCGCCATCGCATAGATGTCGTGAATATCGATCTGGATGTACTCGAGGTCACCGCCGCGGATCGCGCCAGAATACCCCCAGCCAACTCGCCCTTTCTCATAGCCTGTGACCGTATAGACGAGGATTTCCCCGTCAACCAGATGGGTGGCCACGAAGTACGGGAAGTCAAGATCGATGTCGATAAAATCATCCCGCGCGATCGCATCGCATCCGAACTCAAGGTCCTGATCGGACAGAGCAATTTCTGCCGCAACCGCGGCGTCCATCACATGCTTGCCAAGCAGGTCGCGATCCTTCACATCGAACGTGATTCCCTTGCTTGCAACATTCTGGAAGAACTCCAGATGGGACTCTTCGCCGAAGACGTACTGCGTCGGGAAGCCCCCATCGTCAGTGTTCGAGATCACGGCAAAGAGACCCTTATCTTCCTGCTGCACAACCTGGACCTCGTAGCGAGCCATGATTGCCATGAACAGTGCCGCATCCTTGACGTGGAAGTAGTTGGTACGTGCGAGACCTTGCATTGCTCTTCTCCTAAAACTGCAGGGGAAGCCTCCCCCACCATGGGGGAGGTCTATCTCCCCGCTTGGGTGGTGGTGGTTGCTAAGTAAGTGTCTGGTACGTGCAGCGCCGCAACAGCATGGCTTACGCTAGGTCTACATCGATCCCGCCCATGTACATTGCTGCCCATTCTTCGCGGAAGACGTCGGCCGGCGCCTCAAACTGGCCGCTGGTACGGTGCAGCCCGACACACAGGATTGACGTTTCCCGAACATCCCCGAGCAGGTGCTCCTGGCACCAGCTACGGAACTCTTGGACATCGACCGAGCGATACGACTGGTACGCCCGAGGCATCCTGCTGCCGGCGGTAACGATCTGGCCGGTCCGCACACAGGCATCAAAGTGCCCGTGCGGCCCTCTCAACGTGATGGTTTCTTGCCTCATGACTATTGGCCATGCGAAGGCTTGAGGCCGACGGTCGCGAGGATCTCAGTGTCCTCCTCTTCTTCGTCTTCGTCTTCGTCTTCGTCTTCATCTTCCTCATCGCCACCAAAACTGGTGCCGACGCTGCCAAGGTTCTCCGCGCATGACTCCTCGATCTGGCAGCCCGGCGGGCTCACGCCCGGATCGATGAGCATCATTGCGCACCGTCCTAGATCCTTCGGATCAAACCCGGCTTCATCGCCTACTTCCAGCCCGTCCTTCTTGGCTTTTTCGATGGCTGCAGCTCGGAAGGCGGCTTTATCGAACACCTCAATTTCCAGGGTTACACGGATGAGGGTCTTCTTCATGTTGCTGTCTCCATTGAATGCAGAGAGCAGGCCCCGATGCGGGAAGCATGTCCCTGCGGGGTGGCGGCCGAAGTTGGCCAATGTGTTCCGGTGAGCCGGTGTCTTTGCGGACAAGCCGCGAATCTTGGCAGGAGCGACCCTATCTTCAGCCCTGCACGCAGGGCTCAAGGTAAGGCCGGCCCACCCCAATGGGGGGTGAGCGGCCCGGCAGTCAGTTACTGCCCTTCTTGTCACGTTCGATCTTCATCTGGGCCACATCGGCCTTGATGACCTTTGCGACGGCTTCCTCGATCGGAAGGGAGTTCAAGATCACTGCCCCCGCATACTTGCTGGCCACGTGTGCAGCCACAGCATCGGTGAAGGCGCTCTTGATCACCATGACATTTCCTTCCGTCGTCTCGAACCACGTTTCGGTTTTGAACTTCCGGGTCAGCGTGCGCTTGTAGGTGCGCTGGATGTCCCATTCGGCGACCAAGAAATCAACGTAGCTCGGGAGGTCATGAAAGTCCGGCGTCCCACTGAGCGACAACTGATCGCCGTACTCATCGAGGAATGGCTGGGTCTTTGCCCATTCCTCAGCTGCAACCTGGTCGGCTTGGGCGGTGGCGTTGTTCTGCTCCCCGTAGTTACGCACCCAGGTTTCGCTGCCATTGCCGCGATTCTCGGCTATTCCGATGTAGCGGCCGAGCCAAAAGACTTCTGCCGAGAAGCAGAGGGTTTCTTCGCTCAGGCGGCTATTGAGTTCGATCTTCTTGAGGGTCAACATTTTTTACTTCTCCATAGATTGGCGAAGCACCTCCCCAAGGGAAGGTGCCTGGCCGGGGTGGTTAATGTGTTTGCTTGACGTTCTGCTTGAGGCTGACCGATTACTCGGTTTTTGACAGATCAAGGAGGTCTGTTACCGCATATTCGACAACCACTGACACGTCCAACTCTTCCGTGATACGGCGAAGAATCTCTGCGATGTCTTCGTTGAAGGCATCGTCCGTATGAGCGAACGGCGCCCAACGGTGGGCGGCGAGTTCACCCTGTGAACCCTCCCAAGACAACGTTGTGCCGAAGCCCTCTTCACCGTGGACGTCGCCATCGTGCAGCGTGAAGGTCATGTAGCCGATTGCGCTGCTGTCCTTCAGGACGCTGGCTATCAAAGAGAACTCTTCATCACCGCTTTCCTCGATTCCACCCAATGCAAGCCCGTAATTGCCCAGTGCGGTCGCAATCGACGCCAAGGTGGACGTCATGAGAGGCTTCGTCTGATCCCAGGCCGCTGTGTAGATTTCGGTTTCCATGATGCTGTCTCCAAGTAGGGTGGAGACAGCAATCCCTTGGACGGGGAAGCGTGTCCCCACGGGATGATTGGTCGATTGACCTGAAGTGTGCCGGTTAGCCGGCGTCTTACCGGATCAATCCGGAAGAATGCTATGCCTATGCATGCCAGCGAAGGTTTGGCAGGCCTGCATCGAGGCTCCCTCAAGAATTCGAGAACTCAAACCCTTGAGGGAGCCCCGCATGGGATGTGCGGGGCTACTCGCATTGAACAGTCCTTAACAGGGGGGAAAAGGACTGCTCAAATGCACCGGCGCCAGGGGGTTCTGAGCGGCGGCGTTGTTTGCGAGCCCGGTTAGATTAGCGTGCTACTGGAGCACCGCAACACCTTAACTCCAAGGTTCTGGAGGGGGGTTAGGCGACAATCGCTTCAAAGGGCACGGCAAGTTCGCCAGTGCCAACGCCTACGACAGCGTAACGATCATTGTCCTCAACATGCACCACCTCTCCGCATGAACTGAAGAGCTCGAATCCCATCGCGCTTACAACAACGCGATAGTGGCTATCTTCGTCAAAGCTGACATCGACCGTCGCTCCAGGAATCAGCGGATGTAACCACCGTCCCTCCCGCAGCAGTGACGGTGCAGCCCCCTCGATCAATCCCTCATCCATGAAACCACTCATGGCTTCGGAGAACCCACTCACTTCACCTGCAGGCAGGTCCAGAGTGCCAAGGTACGCCGGGGCCATTGGGGTGTCCGTGTCGCCGTCATCGTCCAAGGCTGGGACGCTGCGGTACCAATCGGGAGCAGTGGACAGCACCGCCTGACACAACGAAACATCAAGGTGCTTACGTGCTCGCGTCGCGGCAACGTAGTGAAGGTTTCCCTCCTCCGGCGTCCATCCGAATAGCCCTGGATTCTCGGGGGGGCCCATCGGGACGAAATCGTCCAGCAGCACAACAGATGAAAACTCGGCACCCTTGGCCTTATGGGCCGTGGATAGCACCGCAAAGCAGCCCTCCGGGTCATTCTCGTTTCCCCGAATGCTCTGCAGCTTGCTCTCCAGACGCGCCGGCCCGTAGGTTTCGACGAACTGCACGAGCTTGCGCAGGTGGGCGTAACCCTCGTTCTCGGCAACCGACCGGACTTCTTCCCAGTGCGAGAACTCAGCAAGTTCTGGGTGGGAAGATGCCCTCCCTTCCATCAGCCGGTCTGCACCTTGCACTAGCTGCACCAGGTCATCAACGCCCCCGACTACTCCCACCTTTGCGCCCGGGTTCTCGTCAGCGATGGTGAAGAGCTCGCCAATCAGCGACGCGTTCGTCCTGCCCAGATAGCACTTGGGCTCCCGACATGGGCCCACGATACCGGGTTGGTTAGGGTCTCCGCGCAGGAGCACATCGGAGCCGCACTGTCTGGACAGGATTGTGTTGGCGAAGTCCGCAATCTCTGGGCCGAAACGGAACGACTGCGTCATGTATGCCGTGTTCTTGATGTCGAACGCATCCAGCGCGTCCAGCGCTCCACGCCATTTATAGATCGACTGGCGCCGATCACCGACGATTACGAGTTGTGCATGCTCTTGCTCCCGCAGCACTCCAACCATCAACTCGGATGTGTCCTGGGCCTCATCAAGGAAGATTGTTGTAGCGTCCAGCCGTGGTTTACCGAGTGCCCATTGTTTCAGGTAGACGTCATGCGTCACAGGGAGGGTGTCTCCGGCGATCATCTCTTGCCAAACAGAAGCCGCTAGGTCCGTTAGCAAACGCAGCATCGCACCTGCAGCCATGGCGTTGCCGCGGCATGCCTGGCGCGAAGGACCTATGGCATGGACGGGCAGGACGAGGGTGTCCGAGCTTTGCAGGAAGGCGTTGAGAGTCCCGATTACCGCATGTGCGCCACCGATCAGGTTGGTACGAGGCGCGAACATGTCCTCGGTCCAACCGAAGTGTCGAGCAAGCTCCAAGGGGGAGAGCCTTCCGATCAATCGGCCGTCACGCTGGTACTGCCCTCCCACAGCGAATGCCAGCCCGTGGTTGGTCATCACCTTGCAGCTGGAGGGGAACTTTGCCTTGGCGTCTCGCACGTTCTTGGAACCAAAGCTCGTGTACAGGATCTTCCCCCCGCGCGGAGACCCGAGCGAGGCCAAGTATCGCAGTTCGGTGGTCTTGCCAGTCCCGGCCAGCGCTTCCAATCGCAAGCTCTCGCCGGTTAGGTACATCTCAGCACCGAGCGCTTGTTCCTCCGTCGGGTTGAACCCTGACATGACCAGCGCCTTGCGCCTTCGCGCCGATGCAATGGGCGTCGGCGCTGCACCGGTGGACTCAGCTGGCTGCGGGAAAAGGTCACCCGTAGCATCAAAGGCCTTGACGGATTGGCGGGCCATTACGAACGTCCCCGGACATGCACGGGCGTGTCAATGCACTCATTGAGTGTCCTCGAAAAACGATCCACCCCAAACTCCCTAGCTGTAATCCTGGCCAACCTTGATGATTTCGATCCGGCCTTCAGATCCCCAGCGCTTTATCGCGCCGATGTTGTGAAGGCATTCGTCTCTCTTACATAGTGCATCCTCGGTGGCCTTCACCAAGTTGGAAGCGTCCGGCTTCAGCAGACACGGTTTCCCGTCCATGGCCTGCCGGTATTCTTCTGGCCAGCTTTCGGGCATCGGCATCACGAAGAGCAAGCGATACGCGTGGGGTAGCTTGGCCCCTCGCAAGCGGATTTCGTCGCAGAACGCCCTGTACCGCATGACGGAAGGCCTCTTCTCCCAGGTATCCTTCTGCGACATGCGCGGCTTTGGCACTGGGACCATATGGATGACCTGCCGCTCTGGAATTTTGGCGTCCGCCGCCTCCATGCAGTCAATGTCGCTGAGGTACCGCTGAAGTCGTTCGGTTTGACTCGGCTTCCTGGTGACCGATCTTGCGATCGCCGCCAGCGCAGTCGCTGGCTTCATGCGTTTTGCTGTAGATGGTCTTGGTGCAGTTGCCGGGACGCGCGAGGACAGGGCCTCTGTCCAGGCGGCTCTTCCTCGACTCATCAGCCGCTCACCCTGACAGTGCCAATCATGGCGCCAAGAGCAATCAAGGCCCCCGCGAACATTGTCACCACTGCGCCCAATGTCGATAGCCGTTTGGATCGGCGAAGACGCGAACGTTCCCGGCGAGTGCTAACCCCAGTGACGAAAATGTCATGCATGACTTCAGATCCCGAGGTCAATCTTGGTAACGCCCAAGTAAGCGTGGAACTGTAGAAGGATGCGCGCGGCCTCAACGAAACGATCTCGATCAGCATTGACCTGATTAGCCCACCGCCCCATTCGGCGGTCCGCCTCGATCTTCTTCTGTTCGTCATCGCTCATCCAATCCCTCATGATCATAGCCAGGTGATTGTTCGCGATCGAACATACCTGCTCCCCAGCCGCGTCGTGGAAGTAGAACCAAGCCTTGTAGTTGGTACCCTTCTTCGCGGAATGAGCGGTGTGCGTCACGATGTCGATGGCATTGATCTGTGCGAGTGCATCGCGCAAGTTGTCCATGTCGGCCGTGTAGCCGGGCAGGGAATCACAGCCACGAGAACCAACCGCATGCCGGCCAGCCACACGAGGTTCGCGCTCATCCGTCGAGAACGCCCAGGCCCCCATGTCGTTGATCTCCGACAGCTCGAGGGCAACATCCAAGATTTCGTTACCCACAGCCTCAGGGATGTTCAACGTGGCGTGGAGTGTCTTCAGCCCCTTGGGCCGAATGTTGTCCCGATTGGAGACAAATGCCCCCCGCCCTCCAGCGCCAAAGCGATCGGGAATCAGGCACCGACGGTTTGCGCCATTACCGCTGACGATGTAGTCCAACCGGAACCCGACACAATTGAAGGGGGTTAGCAGCTCGCTGAGCCGGCCTACGAGTTGGTCGATCTTGCTGTTCTGGCTTTGCACGATAGCTCTCCGATGAGTGCCTACGAACCCCGCGCCAGTGCAGCCTCCTGTTTCATCCGGCCTACTCGTTTCTCGAGAGCCGACTGGATCAAGCCGAGGTAGCGATACTGGAACCTGGGTGTTGGCGAGTGATAGGTAGCAAAGGCCTTCGGCATATCCCCGCCATGCCGCTGGAGCTCCTTTGCGAAGATCCATGTTCCCACATAGATGTTCATGCACAAGTTGTCACGAACCATCCGCTCACTGATCCCAGATCGTCCCAGGGTCGGCAACCAGGTCGAGTTGATCTGCATGGGACCTATGTCATAGGACCCATTGGTGTTCCGGCTAACGGCCCCGACTCGGCCACCCTCTACGTCGAGAAGCGCCCAGAGCGGCAGTTCCGGGACTCGGAACGTCTGCGCAGCGTGGGTCACGCACTGAGCAGTATCCGGTGGGTCCGTGGCCAGCCGGCCTGTATTTGCCGTCGCCAAAGACGGGATACCGAGGACAATCAGTGCTGCGAGAAGGGAGCGAACCATGCCAGGCCTCATAAAGCAGCCCGGGACAGTTGAACGTCGCGAGCCTCCAGGGATCGATGCGCTTCGGTGGATAGAGAGAGAGTCCGACGCGCGAGATGAATTGTCCCTTCGCCGGCGACCAAGCTTGCGCCCTAACTGGCGCCCGTATTCGGCCAGTTGGAACTACGCCTTAGAACTACGTCGCCCCGCCTAGCCGCATCACCGGCACCTGCCTGACCTCCGCCCAGTCATCGGTAGCGCTGACCTCGTTGCCCTTCCCGTAGAGCAGGATTCCTCGCGGCTTCTTGTCAAACAGCAACCGGCGCCGATCCTCCTCGTTTCGAGCATCAACGATGGAGACCTTGAGCCCTTTATCTTTGCCCCAGGCGAACGCACGACGCATCAGATCGTTCTTGATGGCCGGAACTAGGATCTCGCTCAGGGTCGGCCGCTTAGCCAGTAGTTGGTCCAACGCCGCGACAAACGTGATCGCTTGATCTCTCCCACCCTCCGCCACGATGCCAAGGCACAGCCCACCCTCTTGAACCGGGGTGACGGTCTCCACTATCGCTTCGCCATCTTCTGCGGGCGCCGCTGGACGTCCGGGCGCCCTTGCCGACTCGGCCACGGCCTTGCCCTTGCCTGTCTTTTCCCGCTCTTTGACTTCCATCGGCGCATTGATGTCCCGCGCGCCACCCAGAAGTGCAAGAACGTCTTCGTAGAACTGAGGCAGCTTGTCCATGATGTCCGGCCAGATGTTCATGGCGTGCTGGGGCTTCATCGTGCATTCGGGTGGCGCGATCTTCCTGATCTCCCCCTTGGAATTCACCGTGAACTCAAGCTGCCCACGCCAACTCAACTGCAGCGAGATGACTTCATCCCCACGCTCCACGTGCTGGCGGATGATCTCACCGGACAGATCCTGGTCTTTGAAGGTTGTCTTACCGGCCTCGCTCTCGTCTGCCTGCAGCTCTGCATTTCGGCCGATGAGGAAGGGTTCTGGCGCCTGGCCTTCAGCCAGCCACCTGGTGAGCTTCGCCTGCGGCGCCTCGCGCAAAGTGGTCGGGAAGGCATGAAGGCTTCCCAAGGCCTGGCGCATCGCGGCCAGAACGATGTCCTCGGCCACCGACGGCGATCCAAAAACGAACAAGCGCTTGGTGTAGTCGTCATAGACCGCCGGTACAGACTTCTCACGCACCGGCGCTCCGCCGTTGAGTTCGGAAGCTACCTGCGCATAGGCAGCCTTCGTCTCGCCTTCGTCAGCTAGCTCACCTTTGAACCGACGCCGGACTTCGCGATCGATGGCGTCCTTGTGGGCCTTGCGTTCGGTCTGCGCGCCAAGGAACGCGTGGTGCCGATCGATGTTGTCCACGAACTTCGCCCCGTACTGGAGCGGTAGGAAGCCAATAGCCTTGGACTGGCCAATGGCAGGCGAGTCCACCTGACACTGTGCAAAGAGGTCCCCCCAGGTGGAGGGGTCCGCGAACTCAAGACTGAGGACGGTGAGCTGATTGATCCACATGCTGTGCGATGTACTTCCAGGGGTTACTGGGCCGCAGCCGCTTGAAGGCGCTCGATGACGCTGCCCTCCGCCGGCGACCCATCGCCCTGGGCATTGACAGCTGCCGTTTGCCGTTCGGCCAAGGTCCGCACATCGTTGAGCTTAACATCGCGGATCGCCGCAGCAACAGTGGAGTTGTAACCTTCAGACCAAAGCGCCGACCCGGTGACGCTTGCTGCGCTCCAGCCAAGAGACACGCCATCTAGCTTCCACATCAGGCGCTGGTAGAACACAGCCCTCAGGTTCTCAGAAAGCATCTCCCGGACGTTGGACACCAGCATCCCGTCACTGCCGGTTGCAAGCGAGATCAGCCTGGAGACCGCTGCGTCGATGGATTTGGCGTGCATCGTCGCGATTACCAGGTGGCCATTGCTGGCCGCCTTCAGGGTCTCGGCGGCGGTCAGTGGATCACGGATCTCACCAACGAAGAGAGTGGTTGCCCCACCGCTGACCGCGGGGTACTGGCGGAGCGCTTCGAGCAGGCCCCTGTAGTATCCCTCGCCTGGTCGTTCCATCTCGAACATCGCATCAGCCGGCCGCTGAATGCAGATGCCATCACCCCATACGCCCTGCAATGGGAGCTCAATCGGGTCTTCGATGGTGTTTGCATGGCCACCGAAGCGTTCCAGGCTGCTGCGGACCATGGCGGATGCAGTGGTAGTCTTCCCCTGCCCCGGTGGCGCGGCGATCAGCACAAGCCCCCCCTCAAGCAGCTCTTCGCAGAGCATCAGCTCACGCCACGCTGCCGGCATCTGCAACTCCGCCAGACTCGGCGTTTCCTTGGGCAGCACACGGAGCTGCAGATCACTGCCATCCGCATGGGTGCCGACTTGCACACGAAAGCAGCTTTCGCCGACGTCTACTCGAAAGCGGCGTTTCCCCTGGCCATGATGCAGATTCACCTGGTCCATCAGCTCCTTGGAGCGAAGGAACGACTCCATGTCCGCCGTTTCGACGAACCGGAATGCCCTGGTGCTGCCGGCAAAGCAGATCGCTCCGGCGAGGTCGGCCTTGAGGGAGCCGCTTCCCTTCACGTGCCCGCTTTGCAATGGGATCCTGATGTCCGTCACCCGCGGCCAATCAGTTTTCGGGAGCATGGCCAGCCGATCGATACCCTTAATCATCATATGTTTCCTCTTGCGAGCACACGGCCGAGTGCCGCCTGCAGTTGATTCGTGGTTGGGGCCATGCTGCTCAGAGCTTGGCCATGTTTCGGCGAACGCGCGCCTGGTAGGCGCGATTCAAGTGGGGGGTCCGCGAGTGATAGTTCCCAACGCCCACCCAGAAATCTGGGACTCGGTTGATCTCAGATCGCAGCCGATACGCGGCCACGTGGACGTTCGTGCAGGAGTCGTTCACGAGCAGCTGCTCGCTGATGCCGTACTTGCGGAGCTCTGGCAGATGGATGGTGTTGATCTGCGCCACTCCCATGTCATAGGAGCCGTTGGTATTTATCTTCTTCAGACCATCCCAGCCGCCCTCGGTCTTGAGGACTGCACGGAACACCGGCAGCGGCAGCGAGTAGCGGGCAGCAGCACCGGCGATGCACTGCATGACCTGAGGCGTTTGCTCTCTCCTTGAGCCCCGCATGGTCGACCGAGCCGCTGGTGCGGGAGAAGCAGGGCCTACCTGTCTCGGCTGGGACGCAAGAATGGTGTCCCGCTGGTAGATGTAGGTGTAGATGGTGACGTTCAAACAATCGTCGTCTGCCAGCATCCTGGCGGTGATCCCATTTGCCGCGAGCGGGGCTATTTCCTTACCAGGAATCGCCGATATCCCGACTTCCACTTCGCCGTTGGGTAGGAATCGAATCTCGCGAGACTTGCCGCCTTTTGCTCGTATAGCTGCGAGCACGCGAGAGCCATCGGCGCGATAGTGATCGGCGGCTCGCGCCACACATGCAGGTACATCAACAGGGGGGAGGTCACCCATAGTGGGAAGGCGCAGGAAACGTTGAAAGTCGCAGACAACGATAGTCGCAACCAACCAAGTCGATGTATCACAACCGCCGCCGACAACAGGTAGGTTACGGTCCAGCCGGTCCATGCCCAGAAATGGACAGGCCCCACCAAGTGATGAGGCCTGTCCTTATGGCTAACCTGTTGCGTTATGCGCAGCCGTACTTCTGATTCTTGACTATCGCTCCACATATGTAGAGGTTCATCTTGTAGTTGAGCACATGCTTCTCGCCAGAGGTCTTGTGAGTGACCGTAACGGTCACAGCTTCGTTGACGCGGGTTCCGACGGCTGCTGTCCCAAAGGTCGGATAGCAACGCTGGAGCTTTATCCCCGCACAAATGCCTGTCCAGTCAAAATTCCAATCCTGACTAGATGTTTCTTCCCACGTAGCGTAATAGCCACCTGTCGCACCAGTCGTGCCTGTGTCTCCTACCTCAAACACAAGGCCGATCGTACCGCTGGTTGTGGTGTTCCAAACAAGGCTCTCGCTATTGCAGCTCCTGTCACCAAATCCAGGACCAAGCTGTAGGATTGTTGCACCAGAAGGTGTCTTGACTTGCAGGCCACAACGGCCCACCAGCGCATACTTCGGTGGAGGTTGGCCCGCACCACCGCCACCACCAGTTGGAGGACTCGGGGAAGTTGGCTGACAAGCCTTCAGCGCAGGAAACTTGACGCAAATATCTGGCATTGGGGTACTTGCCGAAGGAAGGCTGACGCCCGTTCCCCCAGCGATGGTTGAATCCCGATATGCGTGATCACGGTTAATAGTGGGGCGATTCGGCTGCTGGTTCGTAACTGAGCCTGTGGGGTTGTACTGGGCGTTGACACTCCCAGTTGCGATGAGCGCCGCGAGGACTGCTGAAGCTTTTAAATACTTTTCGATCATCTTCTACCACTCACATGACAGGACTTCCCTTTGCAAGGGGGTTATCCGACTACATCGAGGTCTGCTGGGGATCAGCGAAGACCAGACTTTTCCAGCGCTATTTGACGCACTGCTCCGGCTTGCTTACGCAAGGATCCGGCATTGGAACGGTTTTCGTTGGCGGAATAGTTGTAGGGCGACCACCCTGATGAGTCGAGTCCGGCAAATTCTGCCGCGGGTACTGGACCTTCTTCGGCTCAGTTGTTGTGACCTCACCTTTGATTGGCTCACCTGCTCTGGATGGCGATGCGAGCGCCATTGCGACGGAGATCGTGACCGCCCCCAACATAATCGCTTTGATAGATCTGTTCATATGTAGAACGCCTAAATGAAGTTGTCGGTTCAGGGCTCCAACAGCCCTCGTGGTCACGAACTCAGAGCGGATATCTGCTCATCGCGCTCCATACGAGCTTCCCGCAGTAAGTGTTGCGAGCGTCATGCCCACTACCGGCGGCGGTGCTCCTCGATGGACACTCGTTTCCGCCGTGCGCATCGCGACAATTCCTTACGCATGCACACAATGGTGCCGAAGTTACGGGTAAATGACTGTGTACTCGACACGGTAGGAGTAAGCAGAGCTCGAAGGGCATGCGTATAGCGGAGCCGACATCGACCCGCCCCATGCCCCGGGGCCATCCCAGTTTGAATAGTCATTGGGCCACCATGTCGCAAATGAACTGGCCGTGTCGAAGCCACCACAGCCGCTCAACTTGGTTAGCGAATCTATCGTGATCAGCGCCTTCGAGTTCCCCGGTGCATCAGGTAGAGCAAAGCTACCCATCTCATACAAGCTGCCAATGGAAGTTCCGTTAGACCACTTTCCAGAGAAGGTGTGCGTGAATGATTTTGTCACTACAGGAGGGGTTACCACGCCTGAACCACCACCACCTGCATCTGGTGGATCACAACGTTTGGGGTCGTAATCACATGGCCCCGGCAGACCGATAACCACGCCTCCACCCGGAACCTTATCCGCAATGCCACCATTCAACGTTGAGTCGGCCCAAGCTTGGCGGCCATACTTCACGCCATTTGGTTGGGTGCTGGTGACATCACCTTTCGTATCGGCCCCACTCGCCCCTGCAACACTGCTTGCAGCAAGCAAGACCACTGCGACCTTGCAGAACAAGATGGCCTTTAATTTCACAACAGCCTCCATCGGCAACGCCGGTATGGTTTTGATGTAGTGAATGTTAGTGGCTGCTCGTCGATAAGCTGCACCCTAACCCCCCCTGGTGACGACGGGAGTTAGGGATACAACGCCCCCTAAGTATCTATTTGGACGCGGACCCAGTCACCGCAGAAAATGGAACAAGGAACCCAGGCCCAGCTTATGCGCTTTCAGTTACGCGGCTGTCTTGCCCTGGGCCTTCATGAGTGCTGCCGTCTTTGGCGCAGACCGTCCCTTCCGCCAGTCGATACCAACCTCGTCTTCCATCGTGGCCTTTAGCTCGGACCACCTACCGACTAGGTGTTCCCAGCCCAGCCCATAGTTTGCCATCTCGGAGATTCTGCCTTCCCATTCGGGGATCAGTTTGAGCAGGCGCAGACAGCGACCCAGATCCCCCGTGTCCGACGGCGCGCCCATCCACTCGTAAGGCAACCCGGTCATGTGCGCCACAATTGCGCAGCTTGATATCCCAAAGTCGTCACTGAGGAACCAACCAACAAGCCTGATCTCAATAGACTTCATGTGTCCCCCAGGGTCACTTGCATCGAATAAAGGCAACGAGGCGCTGATCAGCAGGACTGAGTTCGACGACGCTCTTGTTGAAGATCAGGTCCGTGCCGTTGTTGCTGATGTCGAACTTGGTCCCTCGAACGACCGGTACAACTCTCCAGGAACCGCCCGAGTCATACACATCAGCTCGCGCTTCATACAAAGCGTCGGCCCTATAGCCAGAAGCGTTGATGGTGCCAGAGCTCTGCAGGCCGACATAGATGGATGGCAGGCCACCTGCCTGACTACAGTCCGGCTTGTTGATCCAATAGTCTGCGGCGCCGGTCAGAACACGGGCATCGTAGATACCCTGTGACGCGGCTTTGCCAACGCTAGTCAATGCAATATCGGTAGTTACCAAACCACCACGCAAGTCAGTTGTACCTGAGGTCACGACCATTCCACTGTCGACCTGGACACGCCCGGTGAATCGAGCATCACGGGCGTTACCAATGCTCATCCCGCCCATGTTGAGGTTGGCCATCATCTGGTTGGTACCGTCAGTGCGCAGCCAGACGTCGTTCGACGGCGCGTTGTTCACCAGAGCAACCACCCGACCGGCATCTGCACCAGGGTTATAGATGGCCGCGCCCGAGGGCGGACCAGAGGCCGTGGCAGGTACGTTCGCAAAGGCCTGATAGAACATACCGTTGTTTGGCAACGACTGTTGGCTGGTCGCAGTCTGGACCAGTCGATCTGCCATCAGGATGGCGTCCTGAGCGTTGTAGTTGCCGGGAGTCGAGACCGAGAAGCTGGTCCGCACCGTGATCTGATTCGTGGAGGCTACATAGGTGAAGCTGGTGCTGTACAGCTTGCCGAAGGTCGCACCGGTAAAACTACACGGCACGTATCCCTGTGTCGGGTTGCTACCAAGGCCGCCGCAAGTGGGTGCCTTCAACCAGTTCACCCCCGCCTGGGGGCCAGCTGGGATGAGAGATGAGTCGGCCTGGGCGGCAGCGACAAACCCTCGGAGGCCAACTGCGAATTGACCGAGGGCTACACCCTCAATCTCAGCGCGCTTCTGAAGCGTATAGCGCGTCGCCAACTGCATACCCATCGCTACGATGGACACCAGAATGGCGAGTGCAAAGAGGGTGCCCAGCAGGGCGTAACCGCCCTGCTGAGCCCGCGTACGGTTAGCGTTGCGCATCATCGACGCGGCTCCTTCCTATTACCGGCCCTGGGCGAACAGCAGGGTGACGTTGGCATTGGACGTGCCGGTCGCGTTGCAGCCGGCGACGTCGGCAACGGTGATCTGGTTGTCGCCGCTGGCAGTGTTCTTTACAACGGTGCCAGCAACGGTCACGCGGGAGAACGCACCTTCAGTTGCCATCACGAAGTCAGAGCAATTGTCGCTCGGAACCAGATAGGTGAACTCGAAGCCATCGTCTGCAACGCCATTGACGTTGGCCGGGCCTACGGTCACCGCGGTCGAGAAGCCGCTACGCAGCGTCGTGCCAGTAACCATCGGGCGTGGAGCGATGTTCAGGCGGATCAGGTTCGCGGCGTTCAGGCCAGTAAAGGAGGCCTGACCGGAGAACTTGGTACGCAGGTCAGCCGACATCATGTTCAGGTACTGCGACTCGGTACTGGTGATGCGTTTGTTCTGAACGACACCGACCATGTAGAAGACCGCGAACACCAAGGCGCCGATGATGGCCAGGGCGATCGCCAACTCGATCAGGGTGACGCCCTTCTGGTTCTTGCGATTTGCGAAACGGGGCTGGATGCGAGTGCTGATGTTCATGGGGTATTCCTTTAGTTGATGGGTCTTAGTTGGCGCGCTGGGACTGGTTGATGGACGATTGGGTTTCTAGCGCTACTTCACCAATCGAGAAAATTGTGAAAATGATGAAAACTCCTAGAAGAACTGTCGCCGCTCCATTCAGGACGTAGCCGATCAGCTTCACTTTCCGGAGCAACATCTGCATGGAGTCACGAGCGGTGACTCGCATGATTTGCTTGAAGTCTTCCAGGAGTTCGTAGATCGACAGACGATCCTCAACATCCCAGGGCAGAAAACCCGTCTGGAGTGATCGCGCTTCGGAGAGGCCATCCGTCATACGGACCAAGACACGATTGAGATGGGCCTTCGTCCAGGCATTCGAGTTGGTCTTGATCTGATTCACTGCCTGCTTGAACGTCGCGCCCGACTCCATCATCGAAGCAGCTGAGATCAGGAAAAAGCTCGATTGAACCCGCGTCGCGAGCGTGTATGGGGGCAAGTGACGATCAAGCCAGATACGAGCCTTTGAAGGCCTCCACCTGGATAGAGAGATCGATACCACGATGACACCAACGACAGTGATCACTGCCAGATACGGCAGGGCCATCAAGAACCCACGACCAAATGCAAAGTAGATTGGCGCGAGTGTCAGCTTATTGAACACCTCTGGTGCAATCAGTCCCGCAGCCTCCTTCATGACCGTGTTGAGTATGTAGACCATCAACAAGATCATGACCGTCAGCTTGCCCAGAGCAGGTGCAAGGCTGGTGACCAGCGCCCCACTCACCTGGCTCTGAACATCTAGCAGGACAGCCAGCTCTTTCAGGGCTTCCGGAAGCTGCGCACTGCGCTCTGCCGCATCAAGCATTGCCGCTTCCTGCGCCGGTACCCAAGGCGCAATCGCTGCTGCGAAACTCGACGAACCACCTTCCATGGCCTTGACGGCCGGATCAAGGACGTTGACCAACCAGCGCAAGGATTTCCGAGGCTTGGATACCTTGAGAATCCGCTGCAACGCATGGAACGGGGTTATGCCCTCCTTGGTGAAGGAGGCCATATCGCTGTAGAACGCACATCTGCGCTTGACCGAAAAGCTCGATCGCACACTCCACTTACCAAACTTGCTCAAACGCCGTTTGCCAGCCTTCTTCTTGAGGAGCTTCAAGCGGCCTCCGCATATGGCTTTTCTTCGCCACTGGCAGGGAGCGTGATGTCTTCGGGGAACTGAAATTCGTCTAGATAGTGGAATTCGCTTTCAATCGATTCCGGCGAGATGAGGCCCTGACGCATTTTGTAGATTGCGTGCTCAAAAGCTGTCCGGCCGGTCATGTTCTCCGGCTGGTCATGCTTGATTTGTGCGCGCCAGTGTCTCCACAAGCCCATGGAGTCTGCTGCAGCGACTGCTCCAACCATTTCCGGTGTCGGCCGCATGATTTCCGCACACACCGTACGACCAATCACACCCCTACCATCGCAGCTCGAGCACCCTCGGGGATTACGCAGATAGATGCCTTCCAGTTTTCCACCCTGGATGACATGCAGCCGCTTCATCATTGCCTCGGTTTCCGGGGTCATCGGCTTGTTGACGACGTCCGCAGCCTCAATCGCGCATTCAGCACAAAGGACCTGCGGCAGCTTCTGGTACACGAGACCTGCGACGAGGTTGATCTGCGCAAGACTCTGCCTTCCCACACCCATACCAATCAGGCGCTCGAAACATATCGGTGCACCATCAGCATGCAGCGTCGATGCAACCAAGTGGCCAGATCGAACCGCATGAATTGCCAGCTCTGCCGTGATTGAGTCACGGATTTCGCCAACGCCAAGAACGTCCGGATCAGAGCGAAGAATCTGGCGAAGAGTTTCCTGGAAGGGATCGGCGAGACCCGGGACACGTTTGACCGGAGTCTGATAAACGCCACGAATGCGGTACTCGACCGGCTCTTCTACCGTACGGATTTTCTTGCCTGGTCGCGAGGCTGCAAGGCTCTCCAGCTGGTTGGCCAAAGTGGTCGACTTGCCCGAACCTGTGGTACCAGCAATCAGAATCAGGCCCGAAGATCGCCCGAACATGCGCCGGAACTGCTCCTGCTGGTCAGCCGAGTACCCAAGCTCAGCCAGGTCAACAGTGCGCTCATCAACATCGACCGGAATCACTCGGAGCGTCACGTCGAAACCGCTAGGACTCAACGGGAGGCCCGAGTAGCGGAAACGAACCATCTTGCCGTCGAACACACGCTCGATGGCACCGTCCTGATTCCGTTGAGGGTTGAACCCTTCTTTCACGGAATCGCTGGTGACCAGAGTGTTGTAAACAGACGAGACAAGAGATGTCGCGAACTCCGACGACAACTCCTCGACCTTCTGCATGTCGCCATGGACACGCATCGAGACAGCCGCGCCGTCAATGGTGTTGGAGATATGGATGTCTGACGCTTTCAGGGCCAGAGCCAACCGTCCAATGGAATCAAATTTCTCGTGCAGCTTGGATTCTGACTCACCCTCGCCATTGCCATTGCCATTGCCAGACCTGATCTTGTCCCAGCGACCGTATACGAGATCCATCAACTCCCGGGTTACATTGATCTGTCCCGCAACCTTGTAACCGGCGCGCCGAACCTTGGAGCGCAGGTGCATTTTCCCTTGATCGGGCAAATGGCCGACGGACAGGCAGAACACACGCTTGTGCTGATCCCGACTGTTGAAAATGATTGCAACGTCCTGGTCACGCGCGCCGGCCTGCCCCAGCTCCTGGCCAGCGTCATTGAGCACTACCGTCCATTCCGGCAGTTCGGTAAGCATCCCTGCCGCGAGGAATGAACCGAGCTCGAATGCCGCTTCCAGGAGATCAGTTTTGGTCGCAATGTTGGTGCGCAGCAGAGCGTCTTCGATCTGAAGACCATTCTTTCTAGCGTCATCCCGCGCACGATCAGCATCTTGACTGGTGATCCGACCAAGCTGAACCAGTAGCTGGCAGGTCCTGGAACCATAGATTTCCGGAAGATTGTCCTGCGGATTGCTCATTTATCGGTCACCACCGTGTACGCGGACCCATTCGATGCGCCAGGAAGGCGACACCGCTCCGGATCCCCTGGAATACGAAATCGTGTTGGCAACGAAGCCCGTTTCCGCCATGAAGGCGGTGAGCGTCCGCACCATGACAAGGTCGATCGCTTCCGTGTATTTGGTAGCGAAGGTCTCGCGATAGAGCATCGGCGCATCGGCAGGAGCCGACAGCCCCTGGTTCAAGGTCTCCGACTTGACCTCACCATCAACCATGACTTCAGCGAACTTCATGGTGAGTGCGCCCAGCACATCAACCACATCGGTAGTGCTCGGTGCCGGGTTGTAGATTTCTTCTTCGGTGTATGGAGCAGAAGGGCGCACCGGCACTTCGATCCTGACGTTCAGGCTCTTCTTGTCCGGCAAGAGCGAAACGTTCTGTCGA
The DNA here is from genome assembly GCF_056759895.1 of Stenotrophomonas sp. STEN038. Taxonomy (NCBI): domain Bacteria; kingdom Pseudomonadati; phylum Pseudomonadota; class Gammaproteobacteria; order Lysobacterales; family Lysobacteraceae; genus Stenotrophomonas; species Stenotrophomonas sp. STEN038. The sequence continues at coordinate 162,560 of NZ_JBRRDW010000001.1, read as the reverse complement.
TCGAAGAGCTTGTAGACCGCAGCTATGGAGTATCCCGATGCAGTCTTGTCGAGCGAGTAGATGCCGCTGCAGCTAGTTGGCTGGCATGTGACACCGTCAAGAACCCATCCACTGATTACGGATGGAAAGCTAAGGATCGAGCCCCTGTACGCGTTGCTTGCCCACTCCGCGTCTCCCGGTAGATTGGCCAACTCCATGCCCGCCGCGGCGATATATGCCGCGCGCGCCTCAGCTGCCATGACGACCGGATCAACGGCGCTATCCGGCTTCTTGAAGAACATAGCCCACCCGCCGTACCCAAGGCCCGCTACCACTGCGGCTAGGACAAGCGCACCTACGAGCGAGTTGCCAGCTCTGACGGTTTGCTTGAGCGGCTTGACCTTGATCTTTGCAACGATCTTCTCAAGGTCGAAGGGAATGACTTCCCTGCTACGCGACGAAAGCAGATCGTCAAGATCCGCAAGGCAGCCGTCAGCAGCGAAAAGCGGGATGTTCGCGTTCCGCAAAATGTCGCGGACTTCGTCCTCCGCCTCGAAGGCCTCCATGGTTCGGTCTGAACCCGCAACGACAACGCCCTTGATAATCGCGACGAACCATACCTGCCCAGCACCGAGCGGAGCTGCGTAGACGCCATCAGCGTCCCGCTTTGCCAGGGCCTGCGCATAGCTATAGACAGGCCCCTTGGTATCCCCTGCCTTTGCGTAGCCAAGGACGCAATCACCATCGTGGCCTTCCACGACGGTGTAGAGACTCGGGGTTGATTCCCCATTGGCGGCAAGAACCGCTTCCTGGGCGTCGTCGCCGAATGAATCGTTCCAGTTCAGCTCTAAGGCGAACTGTCGTTTGCCGATCTTGATGATCCGCACGTCGTCAGCTCCTTACCGGGACCGTCTTCTTCTCGCGACCGCGCTGGATCGTGACCGAGCTACGCGAGACATCAGTTACCCGCCAACCGCTGGGCAGCACTTCACCGGCGCGCACAGTGCGGCGCTTGCCCTCGACCAGGACGTCGGCATTGCGAGCCACGCCGTCGCCACCCCAAGTGGAGATGACTTCAACCGGCGACTGCTCAGCGATGTCGAGAACGTTCATGGGCATGGGGATCGGCGGCGGAGCCGGTGCTTCGGTCGGCTCCGTCGCACCGGAGATCTTCTTGTTCAACTCGGCGATCTCGGCCTGCAGCACCAACAGCCGCTTCTGGCGAATCAACTCCTCCTCCTGCTGTTGGAAGGCGATTTCGCGATCAGTGAGCACCACTTTCAGACGGCGGGCCGGCGCGGACGGGATCAGAACAACAGCGGGAGCCGGCGCCTGGGCCACGGCCGGAGCCGGCGCCTGCCGAATGGCGGGAACCGAAGTCGGAGCCGCCGCATTGGTGACCACTGCGGGCGCCATGCTTGGGGCAGCGGCGGTCTTCGTTGCAGCAGCCGTCGGCGCGGCGGCCGCCAGCTTTGCCACCGGAGTGCTGGCAACCGATGCCACGATCGATTTCTGCGCTTCCGCCCTGGCCGGCGCTGCCGCCGGCGCTTTCGCTGCAGGAGCTGCTGCCGGTGCAGACGCGGCCCGAACCGGAGCCGTCGCCGTGACGGTTTTGGTCGCTGCTGCGGCCGGAGCCGGGGCGGCGCCCTGCCGCGGCGGCAAGCCGGGCGGGGTGAGCTGTCCCTGTGCGGCGGTGACGCTCGGAGCACTCTGCTGCGGTGCCATCGCAGGTTGCGGATTGGCAAGATCTGCCGCATCTGGGTTCATGCTCACAACAGTGTTCTTCGGCACGCCCTTCAAACTCACCGAGCCGAGGAGATCATCGCCTGCGTATGCGGAGCCGCCGATAAGGAGGGTGGCAATCGCGATGGTCAACAGTTTCACTTTCATCATGTCCTCGACTTAGATGCGGCTGCGGGCGGCAGAGACGATTGGGCGAATCGCGACGACGACCATCTCGCGACCCTTCTGTGCCGTCCGGTTACCACCGAGCAACCACATCGACTTGTCCAACGGAGAGGCGGTATCCAAACCCGCATCGGTCTGCTCAAAGCCGGCCAGCACCAGGGTTTCGCCGCTGTTGATCCAGGCCTGCTGGTTGAACTCCCGGCTCGCAACCTGGGGCAGCTGAATCGAGGCTTCGCCGCTGCTGAAGGACTCCATCTTTTCCAGAGTGCTCATGCTCACCATCAGCTTGAGCAACATCCGCTTGCCATCGTCCTGGACGTGCGGCAAGACATAGATGTTCAACCCGGTCTCAACCGTCCCCGGCGTCAGAGCAGCACCGGTGGTAACTGCGCTGTTGCTGCCACCGATATAGGTTGGGGTGGTCTCTGCGAGATAGCTGATCCGGCGAACCACCTTGATGGGAGCCGGCTGATTGTTTGAAGTCAGAACCGATGTGTTCTGAACCATCGACGTCCGGCCCAGGGTGGACAGGGCATCGATGAACATCTGGCTACCGCCATAGCGGTATGGGACGCCATTCTCATCACGTTCCGGCACTTTGATAATCGCGCTCGACAGGCCGTCGCCAATAACGTTCGGACGGGGGGTGCTGAGGCTGAGGTTGTAGCCCGAGCTGGCCAGCAAGGTCTGGAACATCACGCTCCAGTTCATGCCGCGCACGTCCTTGTCGTTAACCATCACTCGGTAGATCGTGACGCCTACATCCACCTGCCGGCTCATTGCCGTGTTGGTGTCGTCGATGTACTTGCGAATCATGTCCATCCGCGCCGGCCTGTCGCGCACCAGAATGGTGCCGGTAGCCTGGCTCACGGAATACACACCCTCCTTCGACATCAGTTTCTGGACGGCGTCTTCGATTCCTGCCCAGATCGTGTCGCTGGCCTTGGTTTCGTGGGTAGCCGATGCCTTGGCGGTATCGAGGGACTCAGATCCACCCGAACTACCCTTGGATTCATTTGCGCCGAGCTCTGCCTTCGAGCCCGACTCACCTTGAACAGCCGCAATGCGGAATGTCTCGGTCTTGAACTTGTAGAAATTGACGCGCTGCTTGGATTCGTCGTATTCCCAAGCTGCATCGATCTGGTTTGCGATCGCGTCGAACGCACCCTTGGCTGGGCCAACATAGTTGAGCGTGATCTGGTTGCTCGAAGACACGCTGCTGGAAACTTGCGGCAAAGTCGGCAGACCACCAGTCAGATTCGGTAAACCGGCCCACGGTTGACCACTGGAATCGACTTGGAAATCCATGGCACTGGAGGCCGGCGCAGTAGTACCACCTGCAATGTTCAACTCGGTCTGGAAGGAGAATGCCAGGCCGGTCATTGCCTGCAGGCGCGAGGCGATCAGGCTGACGGGGATACCCGACGGTTCGTTGAACTCGACAACACGATTGAAGGCCAGCGGATAACGTGTAGTCGCTGCGACCGGAGTAACGTTGACGAACGGAATATCGGTTACGACCGGGCCACGGACAGGCCGCCCACTGACGGAGGCGCGGCCATTGAGCAGCTTTTCGGCCTCATTCTTCGCACTGGTCTGCGTTTGATCAGCATCACGCTTGATTTCCTGCATCGTGGTGCAGCCAACAAGCGCTACCGCAATCGCGGCAAACAGCGAGCCCTTCAAGAAGTTCTTCGTGTTCATCAGTAGTTGTCCCGGACGTCCATTTTTTCGATCACCACCACGCGGTTCGAGCGAGCGAACCGCGGAACGACTCCGTACATCCCGCCTTGGGACTGATAGGCATGCACCACCCACGTCACCGACTCGATCAGATCGGCCGTCGGGATCGGCAAATTGGCATCGAGCACGTAGTCTTCGTCGATCTGCCAGCGAAGATCCCAGCCGCGCTCGCGAACGAAGCGGTCGAGCGCAACGGACAGTCGAGTGCCTGCTGGCAGCATTGAGCTGCGAATGTTGAGCGGCGGCGAGACGCCGGAACCCTGATCCAACGAGGACAACGGAGCGAGGTGCGTCGATGGTGCAAGAGCCGACGTCGACACCGATGGCTGCGAATCCATCGATTGCATGGGCATCAACGGTCGCGAGGAGGAGGAACTCGGTGCATCAACCCCCGGAGCATCCCCCGAAAGCAGACTGGCGGCCGAGGCATCCATCGGCCTCAGAGTGCTCTGCGCCATGGCCGGCATGCTTGCGATGCATGCCAGGGCCAAGAGCGTCATAGCGGTGAATTGCTTCATAGAGTGTCTCCAGGTGAATTTGCGGCTCACTGGAGAACAACCTCACCCATCAGGGGATGTAGGGAGCTACCAGCAAAACTTGCCTGGAGAGAATCGTATGCACCCTTGAGGCCAACCCTGCGCCCTAACTGCCGCCCTGTGGACGGCAGTTAGGCGACAAAACAATTTTCCCTAATCAGATGGAACGACTACTTATGGAAATGATCAAAGAATGGCTGGTCTTCGAGTGTTATCGCGCAAGCACACCGCTACTACTAGAAAGCCCCTCGCCTCTGCTTTGGCGCAGTTCGCAAGCTTTCGGAAACGCAAATCGTTTTCCGAACCTGACCCTGTCAGGCTGCCCTGCTGGGACAACCTGAGCGGAACGCGCATTTTTCACAACGCCTCGCGTGGGGCTTTACGATCGGGACAACCTTCCCGGCTCGCAGTGCCTGATACCGGTCCCACAGCAGATCCACACGACTCGGGTGCAGCAGATCCACGCGCTGATAGAAAGGTGCTTGCCCTTCAGGCGCAAGACGAATGTAACCATGGCTCGCCACCTTTCCCTTGTAGCGCCGCATCTCATTCAGTGCGGCGGCCTGCGCACTGATCTGCACCAGGTCGGACGGCGAGATGGTGCGCCGAGTCTTGGTCTCGACAGGAATCACCCAGCCAGCCTTGGTCTTGAAGACCTGGTCGGTCTTAGCTGCGAACGGGCGCCGGCCGTTTCGGTAAATGGTCTTCTCGCTAATGATCAGCTTGGCGTCCTGGATCTCCAACGGCATTCGCGCCCGCTCATACTTGTCGTACGCATCCCGACCGGACAGCGACTTCCGCCCCGGACGATGGAGACTGATGGACAGCCACAGGCATGCCACCAGAATGGCAACTACAACCACTACAGCGATGGCGAACGTCTGGTGCATTGGAGCCTTCGTATCACGTGGTGAGACTGAGAACTAACGTCTACACCAGTTGCTCCTCAGCGAAAGTTGCGCGTTCTCAATCTATGAGACGTGAACTGGGGGCAGGAACACATCGCTCAACCCCACCGGCGATCATCGAAGCGGTACTGGCAATCCAGTTGGGATCGGTGAGCTTGGAAAGCTCAAGTGGATTGACGATAACGCCTACTTCCAAGAGAACCGCTGGGCTTTGCGCATGCTTCAGTACGACAAGATCGTCGTACCGATGAATCCCTCGACGGTCATCGAGAAGACGCTTCTGCTCACCTCGAATCGGAGCGGCGTGATACCTGGACGGCCGCTCACCTGCAGCGACCATTGCATCGCCCACGTGTACGGCGCACCTCAACGAACCATTGAGCTTCTGGGCCTTGCCAGAGACGAAAACGGAGAAGCCGGCAAACTCAGGAGCGCGACCGGCCTTCAGTAGCTGCGGCTGAATCGAGTCATGGTGAATGGAGAGGAACAGATCTGCCCCTGCCGTGTCCTTGACCCGATTCCGCAGGCTGATGTCCCTCGACGATGCTCCCACGTCGACAACTTCGTGCCCCCTCAGCCGCAACGCCTCGATGACCTGTACCGACATGGCGCGGTTGATCACGTACTCTGGGGTGCCGTCGGAAGCCTTACTCCCCCATTGAGCACGGCTATGGCCGGTGTCGATGTAAATCGTCCCTGCGCTTGCAGGCATCGCCTGCGCAAGGAGTGCAAAAGCAATTGCAGTCAGCGTGGTGCGCATACGTGTCCATTGGTACGAACTTGAGCTTCAAACGCGCGAGCCGGCGGGACGTTCTTCCCCCAGCCTCGCACCGTGTCGGCACCAACCCCGAACTGCAGCGCTACCGCCTCGATCGAGCCGAAGAAGCTAACCAGCTGCTCCACCTGGATCGGGCCGCCGGCATTCACGCCAGCCCATTGGGCCGGGGCACCTATTACCCGCTCCACCTCGCGCAGCTTTGCCAGACGCTGCAGAACTTCGGCAGCGTCCTCGCCGATTTCATCCGGCATCGGCGCAGTGCCCGCATCGATCTGCAGGAGGTTGCGTGCGGTCAGGTATCGGCGCTTTGCCGGCCCCGCGTCTTTCGAGGCACGCGAGGAGCCGTCATTCCGATCGGGAATCTTCTGCTTCAGGAATTCGATTACCTTGCTGGCCGTCAGCGAAGTGAGCGGCAAGTTGCCACCGGCATGCTTCACGGCATCTGCGGGGTTGTCGTAACCAAGCTGCTTCGAGAGCAACTGGATGTAGTTGGCTTGGCCTTGTGTGCCAAAACCATCCAGATTGTCAGAGTTCTGATTGGCGTCCATGGCTACATGGTCGCTGCAATCTTCCTGGCCGGCGCGCCCCAACCGGCGTTGCGAGATGGCGAGTTAGGAACCAGCCCCTATCCGCCCGTGGCCGACAGCTGGCTCAGGAGCTCCTCGACATTGCCACCCTTTCTCGACACTTGGTCGATCTTCCCCTTCTGCCTTTCCATTATGTCGGCCATGGCGGCGTAGTTCGCTTTGCGGATCAGATTTGCCAGGGCATGCGACGGTCCATCGGAGAACAGGAGGCTCGGCGTGTAGCTCCCCCTTGTCCAGCCGGTCTCATCTGGGCGCAACCTCAGGCTCATGTGCATTACCACGCGCACTGCTTGCGCCAAAGCGATGTCCGCGGCCTCCCCCATTGTCGCCTTGGCCAGGCTCGACAATCGAAGCAATGCACTAGCTGGGTCGTAGGAGTGCGCAGTCGTGATTACCAGCATCCCATTGGCTGCAGCCTTCACGACCTCAGTGGCCGTTTCGGCATCTCGCACTTCACCAACAAAGAGGATCGCGGGTCTAGTTGCAGGCATGCTGCGGTAAGCACGGCGTATTGCGCCAGCGAACCCACGACGGTTTGGATCTTCGGTCGCGTAGTCAACGGCAAGTTGGCGACAGGAACCATGACCCCATAACCCTTCGAGCGGAATCTCCGCGACATCCTCAACGCCGAGGCAGCGGCCGCCAAATTTCTCGAGTCGCGTTCGGACGGTGGCGCCGGCTACTGTTGTCTTGCCCTGCCCCGTTAGACCACAGAGCAACACCAAGCCACCATCGTTGAGCCATGCGGCCGCGAGCAGATCACGGACGAGGCTGCTCATGCGGATGTCTGAAAGAGCTGGCGCTGCTGTCGGCAAGCGTCGAATACTGATCTGAGTGCCGCGCTGTGAGACGTCACGCATGGCCCGCCAAATGCGCCCCTCGAACTCCACTCGGAAATCTTCTCCCAACCCTGGGTGCTCAGCCAAGTGCATGGCCAATCTATCGACCCAGTCCTCCAGCTCGGTACCACCTAATCGTGCGCAGGCGGCAAGACCGTAGTAGCAGATCGCCCCTGCCCCACCCCTCTGAAGGTTTGGGTTTCCATCACGCACCTCCTCGTACATGTAGAGGTCAATCACCCGATCGAGGTCACTCAACGAGCGCGGGGGACTTCCCGTTTCAGTCAACTCCATTGCTTCCGCGCTCTCCGTTCATAGCGAAGCCGCGCATTGCATATGCGCGCTGCATGTAGCACTCACCATCTGGACATAGCCGACAAAGACCATGCTTTCGTCACCGTCGAGGAAGCGACCATCCGGTCCGCCGGTACTTGCCGTGGAGTTGAATAACTCGCAAGACCGCCGACGATGACAGATGTTGAATTCGGCAAACTTCATGGAGCCCATGCTATGGCCCGGCGAGCAGCTGTCTATGGTCTAACCGCGCCTCTCACGATGGCAGTTGCGGCCCCATCCCAACTGGTGGCGACTGCTGCTCTAACTTAGGTGGGCTCGGATCGGGGCAGAGACATCACAATGCATAGCCACGCTTGCTGTCACCGCAGGGACCGAATCGAATTGCCCATCGTCCGCATGCGGATTTTGCACTTTGGATATTGATCTGTCCGCATGCGGACGGAATTGAATCACCATCGTCCGCATGCGGATTGGAACTGTAGGAAGCGATCGTCCGCATGCGGACGGGAACTAACCTTGGTACATCGTCCGCATGCGGACAGCTCTCTAACAAGCGGGACAGCTTGCTCACTCAAACCTGTACCCGAGTCTTTCGAGCAAACCATCCAGCGTGTCATTGTCGGTGAATGCAATCACCAACTCCCCTCCCCCATTGGGCTTGGTTCGCAACTGGACACGGGTGGCAAGCAGGAGGGTCAAGTTCTCTTCGAGTCGGGCCACATCTGCGTCCGCATGCGGATCTTCATCTCGGCGACCACCACGTGCGGCTTTCACTTCCACACGCAGTTTTTGGCACGACCACTTGCCCGCCATTGCAGCCCGCAGAAGGTCTTCTGCCTTGGGCTGCGGGAGAGACAGCACTGCTTCCAGGTGCTTGAGGGTAAGCAGCCCTTGTTCCACCCACGAAAGCCACTGTGATTTCGCGCCCTGCTCAATGCGACAGAGATTAGAGATGCGCGCCCTGCTTAGACCTGAGTCTTTGGCGATTTGTGTCTGCCTGGTGCCAGCTGACCTGGCCGCAGCAACCTTGTCGAATACCTGCATATCCTCTCCTTTGTTTCCCCGGGGAAACATTCCGGCGAATCTCGCGCGCAATGCCCCGCCGCCCACATATCCATAACCCCTGGGCACACAGCCCAGGCTGTCCGCTAGGCCAGCAAGCCACGCGATGGCAGCCTATGTCGGCTCCCCGCGCGTCATTTGTTTCCCCGGGGAAACACACGTACCGTTACGACCCCATCTGCGTTCGCTTTGTTTCCCTGGGGAAACAAGCTACGACCAAGAAAGGGGCTCCAGCCCCGCTTTTGTTTCCCCGGGGAAACAAATATGCCCAAGGGTAGCCCAGATTCCCTGCAAATGTTTCCCCGGGGAAACATTTATCCAACCCTGGCCACATCCTCGAAGCTGTAGATCCAAACCCACCGGGCAGGCTCTACCGGCATAGGACGCTCAGGCGACTGCAGCCGCACTCGCTTCACCTTCACGTCGATGCAGCTTGCTCGCAGGACTGCCGGTCCAGCAGTAAACCGCCTCGCCCCCTTCCAGGTGCGGACGCCCAGCAGAACGTCGCCGATCGGTATCTGAGGCGTGATGTCGAACAGGTGCTCGCGGTTTTCGATGCCGCGGACCTCGAACTGGCCAGGCACCCCTGCCTTCGCCTGGATAGCAGCATCAACCGGGCATACCCACATTGAGTTGCTCGGCCAGGGCACGAGCTCGCGGGCGTTGCCGGTCTGCAGGACCAAATCGATATTGGATGGATCTACGTGGAAAAAGGGGCTTTTCTTCATGGGCAGATTTCACCACCCGGGCCCCCTCCCCAAAAGTTAGACGGGACCATGACCTCTATTGGCCATATCAAGGGCGGCTCGATACATCATCGCGGCCCGCACGCGAGGCAGTGCCGTCCGCATGCGGACGAGTTCGAGCTCAACGATCATGGCTTCGGTGTAGGTCCACACCGACAAGACATCGCGAAGGCGCTCAGATACCGCCCGGTCCCGCATGGCCAGCTCGGCGTCCAATGCGCATAGTCCGTCCACCCCCTCCCCCGCTTGGAAAGGGATTATTGCCTGACGATGAGTTTCCCGGAGCGACGCCAAGACCTCGTTGGTGAGATCAAAAAGCTCGGAAACGGGCATATCCGACAAGGCAGCTGTAGCAGCAGCGTGGCATTGCACAACCGTCCGCATGCGGACGGATTCAAGATCAAGCATCGATGCAAGCACGATCACGGCCCGAACGATGATCCAGGCGCTGCTTGAAGCGCATCATGCCAAGTGCCAAGTAAGTGGTGCATGGGGTGATAAACAAGGCGGAAAGCAGCCCCTTGCTCGCGGAGTGGACCACCTGCGAGCCACCTGGACTTGCGTTGAATATGACAAGTGCCGCCATGACTGCGATCCCCAGGCCCAAAGCGCCTCCGCTGACGATGAATCGCCAGTAGGTGCTGCGATTCAAGGTAATGCTGGCGGTTTGTCGACCAGCAATGAGGATCGGAAGAAGGCCGCTGGCGGCGGCTACGAGGCGGGCCAAGCTCTCAAACATGCTGAACTGCCCGATCGTCAGATCGGCGATGCAGGCAGCTACGTTCCAGAAGAGAAGAACCTTGCTGGCATACAGGGCGCACTTCAGCGGCAGCACTTGCGCCTTTGTGCTCTCTTTGGGCGGGAAGAAATCTCGAACGATGTCGTTTGGCATAACGGCGCTAAGATTCAGGAGATCACAAGATATGGCCGGCAGGATGGTTCAATGCGCCGCAACTGGTGGTTTCTCGCCGGAGGTTGCGAATTTCGCCCTTGATTTGCTTTCTGCTTCCGCCTTTTTTCATCAGCTTTTGCCGCGCAGCGGCCAAGAAGCGGTTAAAAGAAAGGCTAGAGCGCAGCTATAAAGCGGTTAGGGGCCTCGAGAATACACACTAAACCTATGTTGCGTAAGGGAATTTCCTGCCCAACCCGTACCAGAAGGGTCACGCTTCTGCACCAGTAGGGTCACGCTTCTGCACCACTAGGCTCACGAACCTGCACCAAGAGGGTCACACCGGCGTACCGGAAAGGTCACAGCCGCACCAGAAGGCTCACAAGATCGCCGATTGGGACCGCCCGGTTTCAGCTCTTCAGGACAGCTCCACTGCGGCAATTCCCAGCACCCCGCCCTCCCCTCATGCGCGGATAGGAGGGGTCGGGACCCCCCCAACGGGTAGTGGGCGGAGGGCCCATCAGCCCGTATCTATGGGCGTTTTCCGGTGGGTTTTGCCTTGTACAGCCCCCCTGTTCATGAATTATCCGCATGCGGACGGAGAGAACTGTGAAGGTGCCTCGCGGCTGGCCTGGCTCGTTTGGATGCGTCAAAGGTGTGACCCTACTGGTACGGTTCGTTCTCATGGCTGTGACCCTACTGGTGCAAGTTGCACACCGAAGGCGTGACCCTGCTGGTACGCCCAGACCCTCAGGGTGTGACCCTACTGGTACGCCCAGACCCTCAGGGTGTGACCCTACTGGTACGCCCCTACATCTTCCGGCAGGTCGTCATGGGCCGCCCGCTTGGGGACTGGATAGCAGTGGGTATATCAGATGATCTGACATACCCACGCCCCGGGCGGTCTCAATCTATGAGACCGCCCGCGTGTCCGCATGCGGACGACCCCCGGCCCGGTCATCGCTCGGCATGGTGATGACCACTTGGCCGCCCGCCCTGCTCTGGCCCCAACCTTCTGCGTCCGCATGCGGACGGTTAGCTGACAACTTGACTCGGCCGAAGAGCGCTCCGCCTGATGGACTGCTGACCGGCGATCTATCAGGACAACCTCCTGTCCGCATGCGGACGCCACCGAAGCTGATCGCAACCGACGGAATGCCAGCCTTCTCCTGGGCGAAATATTTTCCATCCGCATGCGGATGAAGATCCGAAAGAAAGGCCTGCTTGATGCCTCAGCACTCCAATGACCTCCCCGCCGCAACACAGAACCTACTCCCGTCCGCATGCGGACGGTTGCCAGGAAGCTGTTCCAGTCAGTAGCCCATCCCCATGGCCCCTTGGCCGAAAACTACTCCGGACGAATTGACGGCCGCCTCAGTCCGCATGCGGACGCCGCGGGCGTCAGTAGCCAGCGAAGGAGAACTGTCCGGGAAATCCACGGGCGATTCCATCGTTCGCATCCGCATGCGGACGCTTACCCCAAGTCGCAGCCTGGGCGAAGGCGAGTCCGCCACATGGCTGCCCGGGCACGCTCGGGCCTGAGCGTGGTGACGCCTCCGTCCGCATGCGGACACCGCGGGCGTCAGTAGCCAGCGAAGGAGAACTGTCCGGGAAATCCAGGGGCGATTTCATCGTTCGCATCCGCATGCGGACGGCTTTCCCCAAGTCGCAGCCTGGGCGAAGGCAAGTCCGCCACATAGCTGCCCGGACACGCTCGGGCCTGAGCGTGGTGACGCTCTCCGTCCGCATGCGGACGCTACCGATGCCGAGCTGCAATGAAGGAATACTCGCGCAACCAGCGAGCGCCCGTCCGCATGCGGACGGCCTTACAAGAAGTTCGCGGTCCGCAGAGTTGCCCGGCCAAATGACCGCCGGCGCGTGTACCAAAAGACGTCCGTGGTCACTTTCGTCCGCATGCGGACGATGGTGGATCCGGTTGAGGTTGACGTAGGCCTGCACACCCCATCTGCGCGATAGTTCAGCGTTCGCATGCGGATGGCGACCCAGGAGTAACGGTCGCTCAGTGAACCTCCCGCATGTTGGCCAACCGAAGGCGCTCCGTCCCAACCAACAATGGGTCCTGCTGTCCGCATGCGGACGACGAAGGCGTCGCTGCACTTGCGTGCTCATGTGCCAGTTGCCCGCAGGACAAACAAACGCTGTATCAATTGCCAGCAGCGTCCGCATGCGGATTGCAGCTGTCCGGGCCTGCTGTTCGCGCTCATCACCCATACCGGACAAACTAAAGGTAATCGCTGACGCGCGGCTTCAGACCTGTCCGCATGCGGACGGCTATGAGCACTATGTCGATGACCATGAGCGACACCGGCCGGAGATCACCCCAGCGCGTACTCCGTACAGCGCCTGGCTACAGCAGCCATCGCAGACCACTAAGCCTCCGCCGAAGCAGGACCTGGGGAGCCGACTGTGAAGCAAGTGATGCCGGCCAGTACCTCATACAGGGAGATGCTCGGCCTTGCCGAAACCTCAAGCAAGGCATGCGGACGTACGACCCTGTCCGATCGGCGCGGCTCTGGACAATCAATCCGTCGCTTCGTCGATAGAGGGGGGCAGTACACGTTATGTCCGAGCTGGCCTCCAGTGGGCTCGTCCGCACGCGGACGGTTATGGCCGACAAAGGGAGGCTTTGTGCCGAAGCATGCTTTGGGTGGTCGTCTGCATGCGGATCAGATCGAGTCACGATCAACTGGTTAAACGTTCGCAGCTATGCAATGGCCGCAAACTGCAGGCGAGGGTAGGGCGGCACGAGAACCTGTAGGCCCTGGCGACAGGTAGGAGCGCGCATACTCGGCCGCTCGAGATGGCCAAGCGGAGTCGTCCGCATGCGGACGGGAGGGTAGGGTAGGGGAGGGATGCGCGAATGATATAGATCGCGATATAGCCCAAAGTGGTGGCAAAAAAAGAGCGCCCTTGGGCGCTCTTCTCTCGTTTCCGATTGCCGTCGACTACCCAAGGAGCCCTGCAGCTTCAGACTTGCGTTTCACAGAGACCAGGTTGCGATCCGAAATGCTCCATTCCTCCAAAAAGCCGACTGCCACAAGCTCATCCAGGCACGCGCGAAGCTTCTGCTTGAACTTGCGAAGGTCCTTGATCGATGAGCCGGAGATATCCCATAGAAAATCCACAGAGACTGCATATGGAGGGTTATGGGAGGAGTAGTAGCGATGCAGGCGTCTTGATAGCTCCATCTTGATGAGGCCATCTTGAACGCGATTGATCCGCGTGAAGTTTGGGAAGAAGAGTCGTGCAATCTCGGGGTTGAAGGTGACCGAATATTGAGCGCTCTGGTCCGACTTGTCGAAGTAGAAGTCATTGACCAGCTGGCCGGAGTAGCCCTGCAGCCGGCCAGGTGTAGCGAACTGCATTTCGATGGTGGTCCGCTGGAGCCGTCGGATAGAAGCTACGACTCGTTTTGTCACCTTACCGTTCTTGGCAACACCAAGGTCATTGACCAGCTCGGTTACGGAGAAGGCGATGCGAGTCCCTAGGTCATACCTCCGCTGGTAGTGCAGCAGCTGCATGAACACGTCCTCATCCATGGTGTTGGTCTCTTCGCCGGTCACCAGGATCTTGATGTTGTTCTGCGAGAACAGCTCCTTGTTGAACCGCGTCGGCCGCTTCTCATCTTGTCCATAGCGATTGGCTGTGAATAGGGCCGTGCGCACTAGATCCGAAGATTGAGCCCAGTAACCATCGGGCCAGATGTCTTCTGGCGCGACGAGCTGATTGGGCGCGGGAGGCTGTCGTGGTTGTTTTTTCTTGTTGGCCACCTCTGCAACGGGAGATGCAGCCTTCGGGGCACCAGGTTGCTTCTTGGCTGGAGAGCCTGCAGTGGTGATCTTCTTCGCGGCCGGTCGATCGCCGACCTTCAGCTGGACCGCAACCACAGCGTCGGGAAGGGCGCGCCTAATGGCAGGCAAGTAGTCTTCCTGGACGCGATCGCGCACGAACTCGTTTGGCGCGTACAGCACCAAGGTGTCACCTTCTAGATCAGGCTGAAGTGGCTTCACCCACGTAGCAAAGGGGTCGGCACCAATGTCGGCCGCGATCTCAGTAAGGCAGCTATTCCAGCCCTTCATTGAGCCACGCCTCGCCGTCCGCATGCGGATTCCCGTTTATGCATAAATCCTCACAACTCAATAGACAAAACCAACGCCATCGAGAGGGTGGCATATCAGATTATCTGATACCTAATCAGATGATCTGATTGACACGCCGCTAGCGCATGTATACCGTATTTCCCCAGTAGACGCCACTGACGGGGGAAACCCATGAAAATTCTGAGTGTTAGTCAAAACAAGGGCGGTACCGGAAAAACGAGTACCTCCCGCCTGATTGCGGAGTACGCATCCCTGCATGGCGTGCGCACATTGCTCCTTGACCTGGACCCGCAGTGCAGTCTCTCGCAGCGGTATCTGATGATGCAGCGCGACCCCTCGGATCCGGACGGCATCTTGCCCCCCGTGCATCCGGATTTCGATTCCGACAACCCTGAAGATGCGGGCTGGGACGGTATCTCCAGCACCGCCAACATCTTCACCAATCCGGATCGCTTGTACGCGTACGACACCGCTTTCACGAACCTGGAAATCATTCCAGGTAAGGGCGACGAATTGCGCCGGGTTGAGCGTGTGCAAGAAGAGGATGTGGCGGATAAGATCCACGAGCGCATGCGCGCATTCCTTCGCGGTCCTGAAATTGCCGCGAACTATGACCTCGTTGTGCTTGATACCAGTCCAGATAAGGGTCCGCTGACTACCAGCGCCTTGCGGGCTGCCACCCACGTTGTCATCCCCACGATGCCGGAACCTCAGGGCATCGAAGGTTTGCAGGGCATGATGATGCTGTTCCGGAAGGAAAATCGGAACCGCCAGGATGATGATCTGCTCAAATTGGTAGGCATTCTTCCCAACCGCGTTAGAGCCAACGTTAGCCTTCACGAGGGGCTACTCAAGATGCTGCGTGAAGATAGCGCACTGAAGGATGCGGTACTGACTCACCATTTGGGCCAGCGAACAGCTTTCAGCGAGATGGATCACGAAGCAAACTTCGGGCGCAGCATCTTCTTTCTCCCGAAGGGCGACGCTGCACGTAAAGAAGCTGAAGCCGCGTGCGCCGAAATCGCCGAACGAATGGAGCTTGAACTCGGTGAGAGGATCACCGCACAGTCAACTCAATCAGATGCGAACGCTAACAGCTCCGCCGAGGAGCTCGCATGACGAGCCTTGGCGGCGGCGGAAAAAGAGCCCTCTTTGCGAAACAGACCCAGGCGTCAAAGAACGTCTCGGCGATCATGTCTTCCAGCAAGGATGTGGTTAAGAACAGCGAGATGATTCCGCTGTCGAAGATTGTGCGTGACCCTAACAATCATCGGCACATCCCCGTTGATTGGGACAATCCAGGCGCCGAGATCCTGGATTCCGTCCCGCATGCGCAAGAAAAGCGGGATTTCCTTGAAAAGCTCTGGGGACTGGCGAAAAGCATCCAGTCAGCGGGGCTAATCAACCCCTGCGTCGTCTATCGGCGCGGCGAGTTCTATCACCTCTCATCAGGTCAGCGGCGGTTGCTTGCTCACAGGCTCCTTGAAGAGCAGGCTGTCTTCTGCGTGATTGATCGCGACCCCAAAGTCCGATTGCAGCAGTGGGTTGAGAACCACCAGCGCGAAGCCCCGTCACTTGCAGACAATCTGCAGGGCATCCTTCACATGCTTGACGAGGAGAACATCGAAATTTCCTCGAAGGAGGCTGTACTCGGCTTCCTGAAGGAAACCGCGGGCATGGGCCGCTCGAATGCTTACCTGTGGTCAGCTGTTCTGGCTGGGCCGCATCTAGTACGGATGGCGATCTTCAATGGGACGATCGTTGCACTTCGAGACGCGGCCAAGGTTGCAAGTTTCGAGGGTGCTGAACTCGACGCCGCGCTCGAACAACTGGCGACCATGGGTGAGGTATCGGGTGTAGCGGGCGAGGGCGGGGAACCATCTGACGCGGCCGATGGCAACGCCGGCACCAACAGTGAATCAGGCGATGGTAGTGTCCCGCCGCCGCCGGCAAACTCTCCCCGTGCCAACGGAAAGCGTGTCTTTCGACCAGTCAGGAACGTAGTAATCAAGACTGCTAACACGGCAGTGTCAAGGATGATCGTCGAAAGAGTAATGGGTGCTGAGTTCGTCAACGGCGTTGACTTCAATGATGTCAAGCAAGTGAATGAACTCATGAAGCGTATGGTCGAAAATCTGGGTAAGCAGCTCAATGAAGCAAGCTGAAAGTCAAATCAAGCCGCGCCGGGCGTACAACAAGCAAACCACCTTCAAGCTCACCACCGAGCTGAGGGATGATTTCATTTCGCTTGCTCGGGAAGAGTATGGACTTCGCGGTGTCGCCCACTGGGTAGAGGACTCGCTCAGAGATTTTGTCCAGATCCCGGACTTCGCTCTTCGCGTTGGGGCAGGGGAAGCAAAGATCGCATTGACTACCGCGAAAACGATCACGCTCACACCAGCAGCGGAGCGGCTCCTCAATGAGGCCGTAACGAAGGTGAGAAGGATCGACCCAACCGCAGAGAGCGTGCGGGCCCAGGTGCTCAGGGCATCCCTGTCTCATTACGTTCGCAAGAAGCGCTCGCAGGAACCTGCCGCGCTAGAGATCGCAGCTGAAAAGCCACGTCTACGCCGCGGCGGGGCATTGTCCAAGGGCGGGCAGGGGAAGTGAAAGGAAGGGCCGCATATCGCGGCCCTTTTTCTTAGCAAAAGATTGCGGGGCAGGGCCTGCTGAAGTAGTAGCCCTGGAACTGATCGCACCCCAGCTCTGCCAGGATATGCAGTTGCTGCCGCTCCTCCACTCCTTCAGCAACTACGACCATCCCTAGGTCATGTGCGATTCTGATGATACCGCCCACTATCTTGTCGCCAGGCCGTATGCCGGCGATGTACTGGCGGTCAATCTTCAAGTGGGTGGCTGGAAGATCTCGCAGAACGAGAAGCTGATTGTGGCCTGTGCCAAAGTCATCTACCGCCAACCCCATTCCCATATCCAGCAACGTTTTCACGCGGGCACTAACAATTGGGGTTAGATGGAGAGGCGCGTCTTCGGTTAGCTCCAGGGTTATTGATGATGCCGGGACGCCATAGACTGCCAACATCGTGAGCAGCTGCGCATTGAAACCCGGTGCGGACAGCTCTTCCGCGGAGACGTTGAGATGCAATGCAGGGATGCCAGCGAGCAGGCCCACGCCTTGTGCGAACTCTCTGATCGCTAGCTGATGCACTGCTTTTCCTAGCGCCCACAGCATCCCGCGTCGCCGGAAGTGGCGAACAACGGCTTCAGCGTTGATCTGCCGCGCGCCCACGTGAAGGCGGACGAGTGCCTCGACCGAAAGCACTGCCTCATTGCAGTCAACGATGGTTTGATAATGCACTTGGAGGCCCGCGACGAGGCCGGCGTCAGGGTCGATACAAATGTGCTCAAGCGAGGGATCAACAAAGTTGGGTCCCTCATCCTGGGAGTTGTCGAACATGGTCAATGTGGGATCCTTCCCAGAGAGGCACAGATCATCCTGACCAGCACCTGGAAGGTGGTTGGCTTGCGCATGTTCACGGCTTGGATGTATTTCGGCGACGTCTGCATCGCTGACCTTGTCTGGATTCCAGTGATAGCGATGATTGTCACAGCCATCCGGCGTAGCGGGATGGCTCAACTCGGCCTTTCGGACTATGGGTTAGAAACAAAGGAGCTTGGTCTTCAGTGCAGGTGGCTACACTGAGGAGCATCGAGATTGCGCTGTGGCATCTCGATAGGATCAAGGCGAACAAGGTGCAGCACAGTCAGTGCTTTGCGTCATCCGTGCTTACGCACTGGTGCAGCCCTTGAGCGAAAGCGGTAGGCGCGGGCAACTTCGTAACAATATTGTGACCCGTCACTTTAAGGCTGCGCGAAAGTGTCGCCCAGATATAGCCCTTGCAGCATCATGGCTGGCACAACTGTCACTAACAAAAAGCGCCAGGCATCTCTGCCTGGCGCTCAATTACCGCAGTCCTGACTGGATCAGAACGAGGCGCGTACGCCCACGGTGTACGAGGTGAAGTCCTTGTCAGCCTTCACTTCACCGCCGACACCCCATGTGCGGTTGATCTTGAACAGACCACCGACGCGGCCGTAGGTGGATTCGTCATCCGACAGGCTGCTGGTCAGGTTGGTGTCGGCATCGATGGTTGCACCATCAACGCTGATGTCTTTCACTTTGAAGCTGTCGATCTTGGTGAAGCCACCGTAGACCCAGCCCTCGAAGCGAGAACTGAAAGAGTGGCGCAGTCCGAGTTCAGCGACGGTGCTCTGCGCTTCCAGCGTGCCCTTCAGTCGGCCCAGGCCATCGAATTCGTCCACGGTCACATCATTCTCGGAGTGGTCGTAGTAGCCACGCACGTGGAGAGCGGTGGAGCCGCCGATCGGGTAGGCGTAGCCGAAGCCCAGGTGCCAGTTCTGGATCTCCTGTTCAACGCCGTACTCATCACCCTCGGCGCCGGAGAAACCACCGATGATCTGGAAGTTGCGGCCCAGCGACCAGGAGCCATTAACCCCGATACCATTGGTATCGATGCCGTCATCCACGCTGGTATGCGAGTACCCGGCTTCGACATAGTTGAAGTTCAGCGGGCTCGCCGAAGCGGTCCCGGCGAAGGCGAAGCCGGCCAGCAGGGAAGCGACGATCAGGGACTTCTTCATTGTGTTGCTTTACTCCATTGGGGTTGTGGCGGAGATCCGCCGGGCTTACTTGGTGGAAACAAGTCGATATCAGGACGGCCGAGATTCGCTGTGGACAGCGTGTGCCCATTGGATGAAGCTCGACAGCGTGGCGCGGCCTTGCGCGCCATTCGGTAGTAGGTAGAGAACCCCGAGCGAGTCGTCGCAAGCAGGCGATTGCTCGCTGGCCAAGGGTCGATGCTCTGGGCCAATGGCGATGACCCTGCGGGGTGAACGTTTGGTGCTTCTACTTGAGTAGGTCTGACCAGGCCGGATAGCGGTGGGTGGCAGACTCACCGGGGCACCAAAGGCAACATCGCTGTCTGCGGTGGATAGCAGTAGTCGTTGCGTTTGCAGCCCATGTAGCGAACTAGAACGTTTGAACCCGGTGTCTGCGCTGAGTTCACATCGAATGTGACTACTACCTGGCCAGTCAGCAGCTCCGACGAACCAAGATCTGGGTCGTTGACAAGCTCGCCGTGCGGTATGGACAGGCTTGAGATGGTTGCCCCGTCCGCTTTGATAACCAGCTTCTCGCGGTAGAGCGCGAAGCCTGGCTGTACGTTGACCACCAAAGCTGTTTTGCCGTTCTGGCTGGACAAGAACATGTCGAAAGCCTGTTCGGGGGGTACGAACCCGCTGGCCGACACAGTGAACGATGCTGCAATGGCTAGGATGGCAATAATTAGACGTTTCATATGATCTCCACGTGCGGTCACGATACCGGGCGATAGACACAATCACGCACCGTATCTGCCGTGTTTTGGACCGGGGTTAGGGCACCAACCGGCGGCGAAGTCCCCAGTGGACGACGTGTTGAAGCTGCAGCACTCACTAAAAGAGAAGGCCCCGCAGTGCGGGGCCTTCTGGGACGTTACCGAATTGACCCGGCCTTAGAACTTCCAGCGGACGCCGACGCTTGCGTTGACGTTGCTGGCGTTGCCCGCACCGCGTTCCGCACCGGCATTGCCGTAGAACATCACGTTGGTGGAGAGGTTGTATCCGACGCCGAAGGATGCGCGGCCGGCCTCTGCCGAGATCGGCTCACCCGCGACGGTGAACTTGGCGTCCTGCAGCCCAGTGAACCACGCCGCGAAATCGGTGTTGCGACCCGAGAACACGTTGCGGTAGGCCAGCAGGCTATCGAACGTCCATGCACCCTGCTGCTGACGGAAACGGATACCGGCATCAGCGAAGGTGGCACTCACCTTGTCGTCACCAGCAGCCAGGCCCAGACCCAACTCGGACGACTCGCTGAAGCCCTTCTGCTTGTGGGACACGTTGCCGATAGCGACGAACGGGGACAGGCCGTTGAACAGATTCAGACCGGCTTCCACGCGGACACTGAAAATGTCCTCATCGCGGTTGCTGCTGACCCGTTCGGCTACATTGCCGGCCATCACGGTGCGGTGGGTGTCCACGTCAGCCTGACCGTACGACACCACACCGGACAGGTAGCCGTCAGCGATGGGCTGATAGACGTAACCGGTAACGGCGAATCGGTTGGCGTCCAGGCGGCTTGCCGAGGCGGCAATGTCGGCACGGTGCTTACCCGAGGTCAGCGCACCACCGATCACGGTATCGGCTCCACCCACCGGCACATCGACACCGACAGTCAGCGAGGAGGTGTCGTAGTCGGCGGCGGCGTAGCCGTCACGGGCCAGCTCGCCGTCCAGGTACTCACCCTGCACCCATGCAGTCGGGGCCAGCGTACCGGCCAGATACGGCAGGCGATCAGCGGCAATACGCAGATCGTTCAGTGCGGTGGTGACGCCCAAGGTGCGCTCGACACCATGCACCTGACCAGTCAGCGTTGCCAGCGAGGCGGCGGCATGAGCATCGGAAACCGACAGCAGCGAGCCGGTTGCCGACAGCAGGCCACCCAGGTGGGTCGTATTGCCGGCGAGAACATGCTTGTCGAGTGACGCCACCAGCGAGTCGGCCTGCGCAGCACCGTCAATGACCGACTGTGGAGCACCGATGGACAGGGCGCTTGCCGCCGCCGATGCGCGAGTCAGGCTGGCCGTTACGTTCTTGGCGTCGTAGGTAAGCGAGGCAGTCCAGAAGAAGTTGTTGGCGTACTTCACATCATTGAAGGTGCCATCCAACTCACCAGAGGTCAGAATCTTCTCGGTGCTGGCCACGGTGTAGCCGCTCGCTTCCGGCAGCAGGATCAGGTTGCCCTTGATCGAAGCCTTGCCGGACACGTCCAGACCCTTGCCCACCTGGATGGCGGTATTGCCAGTGGTGTTGATGACACCGTAGTCGCCGTTGATCTTGCCGCCATGCGACTCGAAGGTGGCACTGTTTCCGACCAGCACATTGGACTTCACCGAGCCGGTCAGGTTCAGGGTGCCGTCCAGAACGGTGGTGCTGCCGGTGTAGGTGTTGTTGCCTGCCAGCGTCAGCTTGCCCGCACCGTTCTTGGTCAGGGAACCGGTGCCGCCAATGTCGTTGGCGAAGGTCGATTCGCCGGTTACACCGATACCCCAATCGGTCAGGAATGCTCCCGGCCCCTTGATGGCCTTCTCGGCGTTGACCATGCCCCAGCCGAACTTGCCATCGACGCCGGCATCGCCCAAGTCGGTGGCGGTGGTCAGCAGGGTCTGCTGAAGCTTGTCGCCCGTCATCCACGGGAACACACCGGAGACGAGAGCAGCCACGCCAGTCACAGTGCCGGTTGCCATGGAAGTGCCCGAGACGCGGCCTTCATACACGGTGTCAGCAAGGCCCGGCGCGGTGTAGGTGCCGGGGGCAACGAGACAGAAGGCCGATGCAGTGCCGCAGAAGTTCGAGTAGCTGGACAGGCCGATCGGATTGCCCTTGGCATCGACATCAACGGCAGCCACGGCGAGCCAGTTGTTGCGCAGGCTCATTTCCAGGGTCGGGGCTGCAGCCGGGAAGGACGGGGTAACTTGGCCGTCGTTGCCCGTCGAGGCGATCACCAGGCCGCCGGCCTGCACGATCGGATCCATTGCGTACTTCCATGCCGCAGCGGCATTCGTCATGTCGCTCGGTACGGTGTAGTGACTGCCCAGCGACAAATTCACGATCTTGACGCCAGCAGCGACCATATCCGCGGCAGCAGCGCGGGCAGCGTTGGTGCCACAGTTGTTCTCAGCGCAGATGCGGGCATAGTGCAGGTCTGCATCCGGAGCAACGCCGCCGTCGAACTCGCCGCTGGTGTTGCCCAGGATCAGGGTGGAGACGATGGTGCCGTGGCCGCGCAGGTTGTTGTTAGCCGATTCCGGGGTGCCCGGCGAGGACGAGTAGTCCTTGTAGAAATCGACTTCACCGTTGAGCGGGGCATAGCTGGCCTGCAGGTAGTCGTCCATCACACCGACAGTCACACCCGCGCCCTTGGCGCCGGCTTTGTGGGCCAGGTCAACATTCGTGGCGACCAGCAGGTTGTCGCTCTCGCCGGTGTAGCGGCTGCTGATCGGCGGGGTTACAGGCGGGGTCACCGGCGGAATTACCGGCGGAGTTACCGGCGGTACGACGGGCGGCACGACCGGCGGCGGCGGATCATTCTTGACGTTGCCACCACCACCACCACCGCCGCAGGCGGTCAGGATCAGGCAGGAAGCGATGGTTGCAGCGAGCAGGGAACGGTTCATCAGTAAAGCACTCCAGTTGTAATTATGGGTTGGCGGTGGTTTTGGTCACTTAGCCGAGGCTTCGATCCCTTTCACCTAGTTGGCTGCGATTTGCTTTGTGCCGTTGTGGCCATCAGCTAGATCACGAGTCCAAGTTAGCCCTTTCGATTCGTTTCAAAAGTTGGAACAAAATTCGTGCAGCTTGCGAATGCTATTGGTCAACGCGAGGATTCTTGTGTTGCAACTCAAGCCAAGAGCACGCCGGTTGTGGAAATCGCCGTTGTCCTAGTTGGACGCTGTGCCTGATGCGGGCTTCTGTCGCTGTTCTCGGCGATAGGTCCACGGAGCGACGGGGTTGGTATCAACCCACAGCCCCCGCTGGGCCTGGCGTGCAGTGTTCTCGATCTGCAAGTAGCTTTCGTCCTGGAGCTTCGGCCGGTAGGCCCATGCCAGTCCCAGGTGGACCATCGCCTTATTGGCGCTGGCAGTGCCAACCATCACTTCGCCGAGCTGGCGACCATACATATCCTTGCCATGGTCGATAACCATGACCTGCTTTCCATAAACCATGTCCGACAACGCCTGCTTTGAACGAGCGCCGAAGGGCTGGGAACGCTCAGGGGCGTCTATGGAAATCAGTCGCACCCGCTGCTTCTGCAGCTGGGGAGAGAGGACATCAACCGTATCGCCGTCGATCACGCCGACTACCTGGCCGTTGAAGTCCGCTGCGGCCGACGTGAAGCTCGTCGCTAAAAGTACCGCGACAAGAAGGATTTGCTTTTTCATCTGTGTCCTTTTGGAATGTCGGGTGCGAGCGTGTCCCGGCTACGCGATCCTATTGGCAGTTGCGCCAAGGTGTGACTGCCTAACTGGAGTCAATGGGCAGTCGGTTGCGCGTCGGACTCAGTAGCGCACGGGCGACCTAGCATGCGGCGCCGTAGTCAATCGCCGATGGGACGCCATCTCGCGCGTATGTGCGATGTCGTCACCAATGTGGCATCCGGGAGCGTGGCGACTTACAGATGATTTTCCTGACATCCCAACCAGGTGCCGGGCCTCGGCGATGCAACAAGCAGGAATGCTTGTGCCGTTCAGGGATTCGCAGTCAATCCGGCCGTGCGGCGCAATGATGATGAACCCATGCGGGCCCACGAATCTGACCGATCTATCTGGATCGGCGACGATCGCATCGCTCTCAGTGGGGAATACTTGTTCGTGCGCCACTACTTCAGTGTGATAGGCGTTGACATCAGCGCGGGTGCGAAAAACCGGCAATTGCGACGCTGCTGCAAGCGCCTCAGTGTGTGTGCGGCAGTACCGGACGCCGTTGAGGGCAGAGGTTGTGTACTGCCCGACGTTGTCGGGGTTCAGCCATGCGCGAACGTAACTGGAACGCTCTTTGCAAAACTGTGCCTGGCACCTTCCACGAGCGCAGTCCTTACCCAACAATCCCTTCCGGACAATGGCGGGGTACCGCCGGCGCTTCCCTGCCGTGACTACTTTGTAAATCTCTACCTGATCCATTTCCTGTTCCAACCCGCACTCACTCCAGCCAAGCACTAAGCCCGCACCGGAATGCCGTGCGAGAATCGCTCCGCCGTCCTGATGAAAAGTGGGAGATCGAGCCAGTCCTAGGGCGATGTCCTAGCGTCGATTTTCCCACCGACTATGAGTTAGCGCATCACATTCAGGATATGTCATCCGGATGTGATGTCTGTCTCGGTTTTCCCTGAGCATATTTTCGTACTGGAGTTGAGACTCCCGCTCTTAGTCAACATTCCAATAACGTCAATTCGCACGCTGGCCGAATCGAGAAAGACGCATTGGAGTGATGAGGTAAAGCGCACGTCCATATGATCTGCCGTGTCGAGTCACCCATATCGGCACCGCGCGGCAAATCTGGAGGGCTTGACATGCGCCCTGCAGATATTGGCCGAGGTTGGCCTCCCTATAACGGGAATCTTGGCGGAGTCAGCCTGGGCGGACTTCTGCACCGCCCGTGCTGCGAAGGATGTAAGCGGAATCAGAATCGCCGCCAACGGCTCGCTCATGGTGGGGTACACCTATTCCTGTTCTGAAGTGGGGAATGGCATTTCACTGGAACTGAAACGGCTAGGCCGCGGCGCCACGAAATGCCTCCATCGCCGGGCTCATCTGGAACCCATCAAAGTGACGGAATCGCTCTGCTGAGCCGCGGATGTAGTCCAGTACCCGCTCAACAACGATCCATCTGCGGTTGTTGCGTTCTGCAGCCATGCCCAACTTGATAGTCCCGCCGAAGGGGTCGCAACAGAGCTCACCTTCCTTAGTGAGAAATTTGAGCAGGAACTCCGGGACGGACAGTGGCGACATCGCGCCGTGGATGGGCAGCCCCAACGATTCGGCATCGCGGCGGTACTGTCGTGTATCCGCGCAGTTGTGACCGCGCACGAGGACGTTCCTAGGAATCCGCCCTTCGGTGACCTTGCTGAAGGAACCATCGCGTAGCGTGTAGGCACCATTGCCGTACGACTTGTTGCGCTTCTCGCCGCCCGCCATCATCAGTTCCATGTGCTTTCGGGTGTGTTGCTCAAGCACGCGGCGATTGTCGCTGGTGATTTTGGTGGGATCGTTGGTAAGCCAATAAACCACTTCAAATGCAGAGTTTAGTTGGACGCGTTGTTTCGAGGCCCAGGCCACCGGGCCGGGTGGCCGGCTTGGATTCCACCAGGGAATCTCGTCCATTTTGAAAAGCCCGAATCGGTCGACAAGAGTCAGCAGCAGACGCTCGCGGTACAACGATCGCGCGGGCAGTCCAGGCAGGAAAGAATCGTTGGAGATGTTCAGGCACAAGCTGCCGCCAGGTGCGAGGTGCGCGATGACTGGTTCAAGGCATCGCGTGATGAAATCGATGTACTCTTGCTCACCCTTCGGGTTGCCGTAATCGCGTTGCTTTGAAAGCAAGTAAGGCGGCGACGTTATGATCGCGGTTATAGGTTGATCCAGGCCGGCCAACACCGTGCTGCACTCGCCCCAGATGGCAATTCCAAGTTTGGTGGAGAAGCCAATCAGCTTCACACCAGCCGGCGCCTCGCACAGGCCTTTCTTAGTCACGTTGGCCATGCGCCACAGACCACGGCTGTCGCCATGCTCCAGCAGCCCCATCTTCTTTGCGGTCTGCTGATGCCAGCGCACAGCGCGCTTGAACACCGAATGCATCTGGCCGGGTTTCCCGATCGGCGTCTTCGCATCAATCAGGGCTTCGTCAAGGCCAATTTTAGCAGCCACTGACTTGTAGAGGACATCGTTGCTCAGGTCGCACGACCCTGCTTCGACATAGGCCTCGAGGACGGGGGCAAACAGGTCACCTTGCAGAAAGCTCATAGAGAATTGATCCGTGAAATGAGACGAGCGCCGGCTTCATCGTTCAAGCCGTCGTAACGCTCGGTCTTGAACAAGAAGGGGCAGCCAGGTGAGAACAGTGTGGCGTCATCATCGATCGCCAAAAGTTGCTCAACACCGTGCATCTGTGCGTAGTCCATGCACTCGATCTCGCGCTCAAATCTTTGACCTTCCACCACCCCTGTGACGCCGGCGATGCGGTCACGCACCTCGGCCGGCAGAAGATTGATGAGGAACTCAGGGGATGCGTTGATGCGCCAGTTTGTCGAGAACACGACGTCCGCATGCGGACATTCCATCAAGACGCGAGCAAGAACCGGTGCGAACTCCAGTGAACCGTTCTCAGCGCGGTGGAGAACGCCGTCTATGTCCACGAACAGGACGACTGCTCCGCGGCGCGGCCCTCTCCAGGCGGATTGCTCCCCTGGAGGCGATGGCATGACCGGCTCGTGGCGCTGCATCACGCCAATGGCTCGCATAACGGCAGCGAAGGCGCTCAACATCCTCATGCTGCTTGTGCGCCGGGATTTGCAACTGGTGCAGGGGACTTCAGTGACCACCGACCTGGACCGACGCGGGAAGCGATGCGCTGAACCGTCTGCCTGACCTTGGGCTGCCAGAACTGGTTCGTAGTCGGGCGGACGCCCTCGATCTCCTTGTAGATCGCGCTCAACTCGCAGGTTCCACCGAGTTGCTCCATGGCAGCACGTACGACAGCAACCCAGACAGACCCTTCACCTGCGGCAAGTAGGGCGCGGTATCTCTTCTGCAACTTCGATACCGCATACGTCTCGCTATAGAGTGACAGTCCCACCATGCCGCGCTTACCCTTCGTCAGGACAGCGAAGCACAATGGGAGGCGAATCTTTGGGAAGAGTGTTTTCGGGATAAGGTCCGTCCGGAGGTGCCACTTCGAGGCCATGCGTTCAACAACGGAAGGGGTTTGCAGGGCGTAGACCGGCAGGAGAAGCCCACACCGGCCTTCGTCAGGAAGCACGCTCCAGGCGCGATCAATGAAGCGCTGGATCAGCGACTGGGTGAAGGGAGGGTTTCCGATCACTGCAGTAGGCGCGAAGGGAAGCTCGCAGGTAGTGAAGTCGCCGGTGATCACTTGCCGGCCGGTGATACGACGCGCTGCTTCAGCGACGGCCTGATCAATCTCGATGCCCACTGCCGGCACGAAGTCCGGTATGGCGCTGAGGAATGAGCCGTCCCCGCAGGACGGCTCAATCACCCGATCCCATATGCCAAGGTCGGCGAAGTAGTTTTCAACGATGGCTTCAGCAGCCCAGCGAGGGGTGAACCACTGGCCAAGCTGCTGCTGATTGGGGAGAGGTAGCGAGGTCATGCAATCAGCATCCCATCTGCCATGTCACTCGAAAGTTGCTGGAAATGGAGGCGTTAGGCGGCCAAGGCTGCGGTGTTGACCTTCTGCAAAGTCTCGAACCGCTGCAGAACCAGGTCACGCGCATCCACCCAGGGCGCATTGCGGGCCTTGGAACCGCAGGCGGAAACGCCATTAGGGCCCGAAACATCAGACAGGCGCTCCAGCTTGAACGGTCCGATCGTGTGCTCAAGCACGGTGCCCGATTCAGTATCGATGGAAGTCAGGAGCCAAGCCGCGGAGCTGTCGTCTGCACGGCAGGTGAGGTACACAGGCTCGCCCTTGTCGGCGACAAACCCGCCCATCCAGTCGATCAGCACTTCCTCCTCGGCGCCTGGCATGAAGGTGCATTCGATGGCGTAGTAGTAGTTGAAGCACGACCAGCACTGGCCCATGCTCAGCATGTTGGAAAGCGCGATCTGCTTGTGATCGGCCGGCAAGTTATCGTGAATCTCCGGGATCTCATCCCCGTCACGAAGCCAGAACTGCTGACCGACACCCGTGCAACCGGAAGATCCAACTTGGACGAGCGCCCGCGCGCAATGGGGGCAGCTGATCTCGAACTCGGTGGTAATGGGTGTGGGATTCATGCAGGCTCATCCGATGGTGGTTAGCCTCGGATTGTGTCAACTCCACAGCGGGCGCTTGCCCCCCAACCGGCCTTTAATTAGCCGGGGTTGCGCATCCGAGTTGCGAAAAAAGCCCCACCCCCGCAAGGGGGTAGGGCTTGTGGGTACTACGATTTGACGTTAGTCGGCTTCGATGTTGCCGAGGTCGTCATACGTCGGGATGCCATCCAGCGGATTGGCGGCACTATCGAACATGACCCAGTGCAGGCCAAGGCCTATTGCACGATTGATGATGCCGCGGAAGCCTTGCGAGGTGGCATTCAGTGCCGCCTCGTAAGGTGCAACTTCGTCATCGTGAACCGGCTTCCTGACGTAGATCAGCCAGCCATGTTCGCGGGTCATGGACACCATCGGCCCACCCGGTTGCTCGAATCGACCATCGTCGATGGCCTCACGTTCTTCCGGCGGCAGGTGACCAGTGGAGACAACCAGCATGTCCTCGATCTCCTCCGGCCCCTTGGCGGTATCGGCGTTGTTGCCGTATGCGTCCAGGACGGTGGTGAGGACCCTGGCGATGACGCCCTGGTCGATACCTTCGCCGGCCATGGCCAGCGCCACCGATTCCAACGCATGACGGAATGCACGCCCGAAGACGCCATCGGCGTCGGGGATCATCTGGGTCAGGTTCGGGATGGCGACCGAGTCGGTCGGCATCACCTCACCATGAACTGCCAGATAGGCCTCGGCCTGCTCGTCCGTCATCTTCTCCACGCGGACCGTGAAC
Source organism: Stenotrophomonas sp. STEN038 (assembly GCF_056759895.1). Lineage (NCBI taxonomy): Bacteria > Pseudomonadati > Pseudomonadota > Gammaproteobacteria > Lysobacterales > Lysobacteraceae > Stenotrophomonas > Stenotrophomonas sp. STEN038. The sequence goes on along the minus strand of NZ_JBRRDW010000001.1, from coordinate 133,815 downwards.
GGCCCATTCCAGTTGCGAGCCCACGCCGGCGCTTCCTTGAAATCACGCAGCGTATCGGTGTGCTCGCCGGGGCCCGCGAGGTAGATGTCCTCACAGCCCTCCTGGATGTGTTCCGTGGTGTCCCAGCCGATGGGGCCTTGCGGATCGACCACGATGATGTGGCCCATCGAATCGGCCTCAGCCTGGAAGATGGCGATGAACTTGCTCATGGGTGTTGCTCCTCAAAGAATGCCGGGGCAGCACGCTCCCCATCGGGAGGCATTGCTTCCCGGCGGGGTGGTTGTGACCGCCAGAAGTCTTCTGGCGGGGTGTATCAATCAAGCAGCTGGGCGAATGGCCCGTTTCAGGAATGCAAGCAATCGGCCTCTGATGGGATCGCTGCTGCCAGTCCATCCGCAGACGAGTCCACGAACCCATACAACGGTGCGGTCCCAGTTGGACAGCGTGTATCCGTAGTGATGGGCGGCTTCCTCTTCGCAAGCGACGCTATAGGCCGCCTCTTCAGTGGCACGCATGATCTTCATTGACAGCATCTGGCTCTCCTTGGACAGCCATCAGTAAGTCCCGATGGTCGGCCTTGTGCAGTTACTCGACGTTTTCGCGGGCGTGGAGGTCGATGATCTGGAGGCAGAACTCCGGACGCGACTCGCTCGATTCGCGGAGGTTGATCTGGGCGTGGCCCTCACCATCCACGTATGGGAGCAAGTTGTTGTCCTCGCCTTCGTCGTAATTCACAACGAAGGTATCCACATCCTGGATCGAGCTGATGCCAGTGATGTTGCCCCCACTGACTTCAATGACCACGGTCGGCTTGTCGGTAAGCATCTTGCGTTTGATCAGGTCAGCGATGACTTCATCGCGCCAGCCGTCAAGCTCGTTGACCTGGTCCGAAATGCTGCCTTCCCAGTTCTCGACGAGCAGCTCCGCAATGCGGATGCCTTCATCCAGGTGCAGGCAAACACCAAGGAGGGGCTTGGACAGTTCCGCCCAGCCTTCAAGGGTGTTCACGGCTCCGGCGAGATCGCCGCCTTCCCAGGCGTCAACCACATTGCCGGCGTACTCCACACCCTCGCGCAGACGGAGGGTTGCAGCCGCAGTGGCTTCCTGCTTGTTGATGGCATCGACTTCGTTCTGACCGTCTTTCATCGCCTGCAAGGCTTCGTCAGACGTTGCGCCGGTGGTGGCCAGAGCGGCGATCAGTGCGGCGAGGAGGTTCTTGGTGGTGTTGCTCATGATGGTTCTCCAGGTGGGTGCCCGAAGACGCACCTATCCCGTCAGGGAGGTGTCGTCCCAGGCGGGGTGGTTGTGTCCGGAATCTGTCCGGTGCAGTTGGCTCAAACGAGCCTTTCCGGGCGGCCCTGCTTCAGGACCGTCTGGAAAGGCACGCGTGGATACACGTGCTTTCCGTAGTTCGGCCCCTCCCGAAGGAAAGGCCGATGGTATTGCCTTGAAGACGGGCAGGGGCTCAGCCGCGCAGCGGCGAGAGCTCGCGTACCTGCACCACAATCGGATCACCGTCCGGATTGACCAGCCTTACTTCCGACTCGAGCGAATCGACAGTTCCTGATTCACCCACGATCGAGTCGATAACGCGGACTACCGAGCCTACCCACGTAAGCGGGTCGCGCCATTCGACCTGCGAACCGGCCTGGAGGGATGCCAGCCATTCCGGCGTGCGATCGTCCTCATAGGGCTTGCCCGCGTCGTTGGCCATCTTGAGCACCTGGTCGCAGAAGGGCGCGTTGATGGTCACCTCCTGCATGATCAATTGGGCAGCATTGTCCCGCTGGGGGATGATCGGCAAGTCGTCGTTTTCCTCCCAGGTGTAGTCGGCCAGAACCGCTTCGATCGGGCTGGATGACGAAACATGAAGGGTGTCTCGGGTGTGCTCGATAACCACACGCGGCGGCGGCGGCTCACACACGATGTTCACCTGTCCGGGCAATGGTCCGGCATTCAGCGCCTTCAGGTCATTGATCGTATCCGTAAAGCCTGAGTCCGGATGACCGGCCCGCAAGCTCTCTTCGATACAAGAAATGGCTGCGTCGAGCGTGTGGCGGTAGCAGGGTCCTGCTGCCGGGACGCTGGCCTCAAGTTCCCTCGAGTTGACGATCGTCCGCATTCCATAGCCTTCGCAGCTGGCATCGGTACCTTCGGTGAGCATGCCAATCTTGATATGGGCCTTCACGTTTTTCTGAAGGCTCAGGATCAGCTTCGTCAGATCTGTGGTACCGCACTCGTAGTCAACGACTACTGCCAGGGTGATGCGTTCACGAACTACCGGGGACAGCTCACTGACCAATGCCTCGCAGCAGGTGCCTGCGACGTTGACCAGCAGAACTTGATTGCCGGCGGATTCGATCGTTTCAGACTCAGTTTTGATCAGATCGATCATGTACGTGCCGCTGGCGATCCCGTTGTTGGGATCGTTCCAGCGAACCAGTGAGCCAGGCTTGAGGGAAGAGAGCCATTCGATTCGGGTGTTGTTCATGCGTCTTCTCCAGGTGGGTGCCAGAAGACGCACATGCCCGTCAGGGAAGTGTCGTCCCTGGCGGGGTGGTTGTGTACGGAAGCCGTCCGTGGCGGTGCCGTTGAGGGCATTTCCAGCATTCCCTCATGAAGGGTGTGGTGGAAATGGCCTACGGTTGCGGCCTGCAGAACAAATTCTGCCGCCTATCGCGGTCACTGGCCTGGCCGCGAATGCGAGGCAGGCTCTGCGTGGTGTCGGCGTGCCGCCGTGGCTCGCGCCTTGAGGCGCGATTGGAAGATTTTGCATCCAATTCAGCCGCCGCGCGAGGCTCTAACTCGGGCTGTTGCCCCGCCGGTTGAACGCTCCAACTTTTCCGGCGGGATCAAAGGTGCAGGATCTTGGTGTACCCAAACAGAGACGCCCCATGGCATCAGCTACCGCCGTCGGCAACCGCCAATCCAATCACCCCTTCACGGACGAGACCCGCAACGCAGAGATCCGACGCCGCCGCGCCTTGCCAGCATCTGAGCGCCCGAGCTTACGGGCACTGGCCAAGGAGTATGGGGTTTCGGCCGAGCGCATCCGGCAGATTGAAGCCAAAGGTGGGGTCTTCGAGCGCAGCGGTGATGACTACCGTTGCCGGGTGGACGAAGGGTCGGACCTGCTCCTCGAAAAGGAGGGGGAGGGGCGATATGTCGCGTACCATCGACGCGCCAGGCTTGGTCGTTCCCGGATGGGCCTCATCATCGGGGGCCATTCCCGTTGGGCTGCGGAGCTGACAGGCGGGGATGTATCCATCCGTGGCCGCACGCTACGCGACGTCACGTTGCAGTTGGCGGTTCGAGTGGCCGCTTCCCAGCTGTAGAGGTACCCCGCACCACTCCCACACCGTGGAGGATCTCTTGCCTATCGAGTATCCCGTCAGCCGGCTCGCCGAACTGTTGCAGCCCGAGCTGGACAGGTTTGAGATCTCCCAGGCCGGCCAAGGATGGCGGGCCTGGGATGAAGCCGCGGACGAGATCCTCCGCGGCGCTACCTACGAAGACCTGCTGATCAACATGGCGATCAGGTATGAGCTCTTGGATCTCACGGATCGACCGACGATGCATGGCCGCGCGGTTCTAATCGCGGAAGTCACAGGCTCAGGATTCGACTGGCTCTGGCGCGCGGTAGACGCCTCTGGCCGAACGCACTACGCGCCGAACCTGGCCCCGGATCGGGACAGGGCTTTGATGGACTTGAACAGCCATTACGACTGAGTTGGTGCGCTCGGCTCCATCCAGCGAAGCTGGAGTGGATCAATGCCCTCATCGACAATGTACTCATCTGCGATGAGGTTGCATCGCTTGGCGTTCCTGATGGTCACCGTTATGGCAGCGTCCTTCCCAGCGACGGCCATGGCGTAGTTGGAGATCTCAGCGCGGTATCGCTCCGGATTCGAGTTGCAGCAGAACCCGAGAATCTTGTTGAGCTTCTCCGCGCGTCTATTCGGATTCCCGCTCGGGTTCAGCCACCTGACGACCACCTCATATGGCGGGAGAACGGAGCCTTTTGCCTGGTTATCGACGATCGCTTTTGCGAGGCTGACTTTCTCAGCAAACCGACCTGGGTCAAACCATCCAGGATTGATGCTGTCACCAGCGAAGACATCGCGCACGACGTCCCCGTGGGTATAGGTGATTGCCATGACGAGGCAATCGTCGTCCGGGCTCCAGATCAGGGCGATGTATTGTTGACGGGTGAAGCCCTTTCCGAATCCCATGTGGACCAACAGATCAACGCCAAGAATGTCGTTCCAGCCAAGGCGCGCGCATGCGCCGGCCCTGATCGCGTCCTGAATTTCCTCTGACCCCAACGAAATGCCGCCGAGCTGCGAGGACTGGGTGTCGCGAAGTGGGCTGCCGACAGTTGGCAAAGAAGTTGAGACATGGGCGCGCTGTGGTGCGGTGAACATGGCGTGAGCTCAGCTGGAAATCTACTGAACCACCATAGAGTCACGAAGGAGGGCGCGCGTCCGCTAGCCCGGGCCGGTAATGGCTCGGTTGCGGCGCATGGGTCAGGGCCGGAACGGTAGGGCGAGTATCGGTGTGGCCAGGCCCAGCTTCCTGGTGATTGCAGCGTAAATTCGCGACTCATCGCCGGCAGAGGAGGCGTGCGGCTCCAGGGCGGCCGCAGCCAGCGACAGTAGACGCTTGAGGTCTCGCATTTCGTGTTCGGTGTGGGCCAGAGCGAGGCGATCCGTCTCACCCTTGACACTGAGGTCGCGCACCGGATCAGCATCGTCGGCGCAATCCTCGCAGACTAGGCGAACCGGAATCAGCTCTAGGTCCTCCAACCGGAGATTGTCCATCTCTGCCAAGGACATGATGCCTCCGGACTCAATGCAAGGATTGTCAAAGCTCAATGCAACCGAATCGGCCAGTGCACGATCTACGAGGATCACCTCTCTCTGCATAAACTGACTGTCCATCCTGCAACTCCGTTCACATGGCCAAGCTCTGCCAGCACCCCGCAGGCGCCGCAGACCAGCCGACCAGCGAATTGTGAATGTGAAGCTCTCTTTGCCTGTAGCCCAACCGCCTCAATGTGAGCGGCAGTTATGGCCTAGATGGCAACGACGACGCGCTGGTTGGCTCCGCCCATCGTTCAGTGCAACTGATAGAGGGCCGCTCGCGGTGTTGCAGAGCAGGGCAGAGACTCAGTCGCTGATAGGTACAGCGATAGGATGCGATTTCAACAAGTGCAGCCTGGGCCAGGTATGCAGCTTAGATGTAGCTCTGGGTGGGAGCTTTTCGGATACTCACACCGAAGGGTGGTTGCATCTACGGCAGCTGCGGCTAGGGGGAGGCCACGCCGCCAGAAGGATGACGTACATCAAAGTGAGGTGGGCTGCCATGCCGGTCATGTTCGTACAACCCCACGACCGTTCGACCGGCGTCGCGGCATTGATAGGGACCAGGTTCAACGGTCGCTTTGAGGTGATTAGCCCTATATTGCATTTCTGCGGCTCGAGTGTATTTCGATTGCACCTCGGAGCTGTCCGAAGGTCATGGTGCGACGGGACCGTTCCCACTCCCACTCACTCAGGGAGAGCGACTGCAGGGCGTCAAAGACCTTTTCGCGGACCTCGGCGGCCCTCGAGCGGCTGCACGGTCCTACGATGGATCGGATCCACGAACCTACCCAGCCGTACATGCGTTCAGTAATCACGTCCTCCCACGACTGCGCGCCGGCGGCAGCACCTTTCAGGTAGGAGCGTTCGAGGCCACCGGTCGGAGATGCCCAGATGTCTGCAATCCGGGATCCGGTGGTGATGATGCGAGCGGTGCCGAGCAGCACAGACGTGTTCGTCTGATTGCCCGCGATTTCAGGCTTCAGGATTTCGACGAGCGGGGAGCCGTTGACGTTTTCCAGCAGAAACAGAACCAGCTGGTTGTCCATGTGCGCCCAGAAGTCTCCAGCGCAGGCAGCTGCGACACATGAGGCAACAGGGCGACGAGCAAGGAGGCTGCGCTCTTCAGCAGGCATGGTGGGGACAATGGAGAGGAAGGGGCGGTTGATCTGCAGTGCGTTGTTCATGGGTTCACCGTACACGTGACGGTCTTCCTCACCAGTTGCGCGATCTTCGATCACGCGCTGGTTTTTTCGGACTGGCCGCCGACGGTGCCACCGTCCATCTCGGATACTGAGAATTCAATGCCCTTGTAGGCGGCGTAGGTGAGCCGACAGATACATGCCATGACTTGGCCGACGAGGCACGCACTGGCCACAGAAGCGTCGGTAGCGTCCGCATCCTGCAACAAGCGGACTACCTTGAAGCCCACAAGCATCGCCGCGAGGCTGATTGCGACAACTCCGACTTGATGGATGATGCTCATGCTCAGGGAATTCAGGTCATTGGATCCAGCTTCCCCTCGGATTGCATCATCAAGGGCCAGGTAAAGAATCGCGATGCCCCATGCCGCTATGAAGTACAAGTTTGCCTGACCGGTCAGGAGCATGAGCGCCGGCGGCACGAGAGCGGCGACGACCAGGCTTACCAGTGATAGGCGCGAGAAGGTCAAGCGCAGTGCTTTGATGCCTTTGATCGTTTTCATATGGATTTCTCTGGGGAGAGGTGGCGCCCGGAGAACGGGCGCCGGTACATCAGGCAGCTGCTTCGGCTTCAGCGGCCGGCGCGCCTTCACCGACCTGGCCAGCCTGGCCGCTATCGGAATCAGCAGCCGGGGTGCTGGCGGCGCCTTCGGCCGAGTCGCTGGCTACATCGCCGGTGTCCTGGCTGGTCTGGCCCGCGGTCGCGGCTACGGCCTGCGAGGCGGTATCCACAGGGGCGGCGCCGGTATCACCAGCGGAAGCGGCCTGGCCGGCTGCATCGTTGGCATCACTTTCACCGGTGGCCGCGCCTGAACCGCCGTCATGGGCACCTTCGGTGCTGCCGTCTCCGGCGTTGGCGTTGCCAACGGCGTCACCGGTCGGGGCCGCTGCGATGCCAACCTTGGATTCTTCGGTATAGGTCAGAACACTGGCGCCGGCGGTCATCAGGCGGACGATGGTTTCGTGGGAGGCCTGGGTGATCTCGTAGTCTGTGCTGTCATCGGTCAGGGTGATGGACTCACCTGCGTTCTTTGCACGGACGAGGATCGGCGGAACGGTGTTCAGCAGAAACATCTTGCCGTCGCCTTCTGCGCGACTCTTCACGTGCAAGGAGTGACCCGCCTGGAAGTGAAGGATGATTTGCTCTTCGGTTGCGGGTTTTGCTTGGACCTTGCCGCCGACCACCATGATCTTGGCCAGGTTGGCGCGTGGCGCGCCGACCAGGGTCTCGGTGCCATCGGAAGTCTTCTTCACGACGAAATACTTGTTGCTGGCCATCTGTTACGGGTCTCCTTTAGACCTACGGGTGGTTCTATCCCCGAAAGAGCTCGGGGCACTGTGAAAGCCTAGTGCTGGGCAGCGCCAATTCGTGGCTCTAACCGCAGCAATGTGGCGGTCGGTTGTGAACTAGGCTGCCTTCGCCACTGCCGGCGGAGTAAGCCGTCCTGGACGGGTTTGTACACCGGCCGTGCGATACGCCTCGATGAGGTCAGCGCAGTTCGCTCGGATGATTGCCTCCAAGACATCCGGGCAAACCGAGTTCCCGATGAGCGCCACTTGCTTGTGCTGCGGAATGCGAGTTCCGAACTTGTCGTAGTCCAGGACGTAATCGGGCGGGAATCCCTGCGCGAGTTTCAGCTCCGTAGGTGTGAGCATCCGCAGGCCGCAGTCGGTCAGCACCAGCTTTTTGCCTTCGTGCAGGATGAACACCCGGCCGAGGTCACGGTTGGTCGGGTCCACCTCCACGTGCCCGTGGATGGCGGCAAAGTCCTTGGGGGACAGGAAGTCGCGCATGAAGCGGTAGACCACCGCAGCACGCTCATTGAGTGCATCCGCTTCCAGATCCGTCAGGACCAGCCGCTGCTGACTGCCCGAGACAGTCAGCGTGCTTACTGGCTCCCGCACGTCATGTCCGACCATACCGGTGTTTGCTTGCTCCATGTGCGCGGCGCGCATGTTGGTAGGGGTAAGTCCGGTCTGGATCACACCCAGGGCGTGAGCGGCGCCGGCCGGCCGAGCCGCTCCGGCCCCCGAGGTGATGACAGGCATTGGCCCGTTCGCCGGCGAACCCTTGGAGTCGCCGCGGAACTTGATCAGGTGCGCTGATTGCAGGTCATCGTTCGCCGCGAGGGTTGGGATGACCAGCCCGTGGTGAGTACCACCTGCGCTGATGGTGCTCAGCGGCATGCCGGTGGAGTGGCTAGAAGTATGGGACGGACTGGTGCCTCGCAACGGGACGATGAAGGGTACCGGCGCCTCCAGCACGTAGCGTTTCACCGAGTTGGCCACCCGGCGCAAGGTCGCGTCCGACAGCGGGCGGCGGATCCGCAGCTTCTTGGCGTCTGCGGTTGGCATGAAGATCGAATGGCACGGACGATCGAAGTCGATGCATTCGGCAGCCGTGCGCCACGGTAGCAATGCACCATTGAGCACACCTTCGCTGGATGGCGACCCATGCGTAGCCGCCGGCCAGATGATCGGTCGGTTGTCCCGGCGTGCGAACACGTAGAGACGCTCGCGGGTCGTTGGCGAGCCGTAGTCACAGGCCGCCAGAACACGGTGGTCGATCTTGTACCCATATCCAGCCAGCAGCTCGCAGAAACGCGCCCAGGTCTTGCCCTTCCGTTCCGGGCAGGGGATCAGGTACTGCTGATTCAAAGGAACGCGCTCACCAGGAGCGGCAACAGAGCGGTCGATCTTGATGACTCGACCGGTTTCCGGGCAGCGCTTGGCGATCAGTGGCCCCCAGTGCTTGAGCTGACTGACGTTCTCGATGCTGATCGTGTCCGGGCGCGCACGCCCGGCCCACTTCAGGACGACCCAGGTCAGAGCTCTGCACTTAGCGTCGCGTGGCTGGCCACCAAGCGCTTGCGAGTGATGCGTGCAGTCCGGCGAAGCGTGGTAATGAGCCACTGGGAGGCCCTGGGTTGCCTCGTATGGGCAGACCTCGTAGACATCGCTGATGTAGTGCTTCGTTGCCGGATGGTTGACCTCATGCACGGCTAACGCGAGCGCGTTGTGATTGATCGCGACGTGAACCGGGTGCCCGAAAGCGCGCTCCAGTCCTTCGCTTGCGCCTCCACCCCCGGCGAATGCGTCCACAACCAATCCAGGCTTGATGTTTAGGTGCAGTTGTCGATAACCGCCGCTGCCGTCCGCCATTAGTTCGTCCTCAGCGGTAGCTGGGTGCGTACTGACGAGCACCGCCATAGCGGCGGGCAGGCGGGGTTACGCCGGCCTCCTGCAATCGGTAGCTGTCCGCTCGGCGCTCCCAGTCACGGCGCGTTTCTTCCAGCCGATCGATGGCGGCACTCTTGCGGCGAATAGCACGCCAGTTGGCCGACGGGATGCGCTCTTCGCGCAACTGTGCGATGGCCACGCGAACGCGTTCTGCCTCCCAGATAGCCCATTGCGACTTGAGCTTGAAGTAGGGGCGCTTTGCGGTGCTGGTGGCGTTGGTCGCGGGAGTGATTGTGACCTGCATGGGAAAGGCTCCGTTTGGATGCCTTTCACTCTGTCAGTCACGATCGTTTGCAAAAGTTGGAAGAACTGGAAGCGCCGATGCATCCGTCCGCATGCGGACGTGTGCGAAGATCAATTTTGATCTCTCTTGGGCGTACTGCGTGGATGGCCGTGTTAGTAGGCGGACATCGCCTGCGCAAGGCCCTCAGCAAATAACGTCGCACCACCATTAGCGGGATGGCGGATTGCAGAATGCGCGGCGATACCGGCCGCTACCATTGCTTGCTCAGACTTTCGCCCGACAGCCAGGAACTTTGCACTTGGAAAAGCTTCGGCCAGTAGCTTGAGTGCTTGCGCGCCATGGGCCAGCTCAGCATCCGTGGGCGTCCGGTTAGCCCAAACGTTGTCGGTCGGATGTGGGTGCATCTGGATGGCATTCCAGAGAATCGTTGATTCAGCCAGTCCCAACGCATAGAGCTGTTTCCAGCAGATGGTCGCCGACGGCTCCGAGAATGGAAGCCGGCGATCAGTTATGCGGCCGTTCTCGCGGTCGACCCGTGGGATCGCACCATCCAACAGCAAGCGCTCGGAACTCAGGGCCAGGCCCGTGTGGCGCGCCCCTTGGTATCCAGGGGCTTCAGCTATGAGGATGAACCGCGCATCGCAATCGAGGTGCTGAGCAAGCCGGCTCAGTTTTCGATCAGGGGTGTTGCTGGGCAAGTCGTGTGCGCAGGCGTCGGCGTACGGATTGAAAAGGTTAGGCAAATCCCGAGGAAGGGTGTCTGCCAACGCACGGGCCAAGCGCATCCGCATGCAAGTTCCTCAAGCAATACGCGGCGCTATCACGCCATCTTCAGTGCGGTCGGAATCGGAGCAGGGCCGAGTCGCGGGGTGGGGTGGAGTGGCTGAGGGACGCGCTTACCCTTGCACATTGGACAGCATACGTTCGCACCATGCACCGACATTCGGCCGTCTGCAGACTTGCAAACAATCTTGCTGTTGGTAGTGCCGAAGATGTCATTGAGCATTGCACGGTCTCCACGTAGCGATGAAAAAATTTCACCACGCCAGGGACTTGAGGTTGGGTCACAACTCAAGCCAATTTCGTATCGGTTAGGGGTCAAAACGCATCTTTATGGGACGTGCGGCTCATTTTCGTCCCATCTGCCCATGCCAGTTCCCCGTGGGTTAGTGGAACGTTGAGGCGGTCATCTATGCTGCTGTGGGGAGGTAGTTGCGTGCGTTGCTGTCGATCGCCAAGTCACGAAGGCATGCGACGGCGCTTTCCAGCGTAGGGTGCTCGGTCGTGACAGTGCGCCATGGCAGATCTCCAATGACAATGGACTCGAACTGACCTTGGTCGGTGATGCCCACGGCATAGTCCTCAGACGGGCTGGTGAACAAGGTGACGGTCGCCTGCTCGGCCCGACCCAACTCATATGCGATGTAGCGAAGTGTGCCGGCGGGATAGGGGTTCTGCTTGAGGTGACCATCCTGGGAAGCAGCACGCGAGGCATTAAAAATCGTGTTAAGTACGGTGTGCATGGAACAAGGCTCGTTGGTTCTATCCGAGCAATTTGAGCATTGCGTCGGGCGCTGGAAAGTTGCTTGATGTGGACGTGCGGACAGCGTTTCCGACTGCACGCGAAGGGCTCCCTTACAGGAGCCTCTCGCATATCAGGGGGCGACCTGTATGGCCGAGCCGCTTGGATTACGTGGCGTCAGCTTCGTTCTCGCCATCGTCCTCACCCTCTTCCCGTTGGGCTTCTGCGGGCTGGAACTTCTCGCGGAGCTCAGCTTCCAGCTTGGCAGAAACGGCCGGGTTTTCGCGCAGGTAGGTGCGGGAGTTGTCCTTGCCCTGACCGATACGCTCATCGCCGTAGCTGTACCAGGCGCCGGCCTTCTCGACCAGCTTTGCATCCACACCCATATCGATCAGTTCGCCTTCGCGCGAGATGCCTTCACCGTAGAGGATCTCGGTTACGACCTGCTTGAACGGCGGCGCGAGCTTGTTCTTAACGACCTTGATTTTGGTCTGGTTGCCGATGATTTCGTCGCCTTTCTTGATCGCACCGATGCGGCGGATGTCCAGTCGGACAGAAGCGTAGAACTTCAGCGCGTTGCCACCAGTGGTCGTTTCGGGGCTCTGGCCCGGCATCATCGCGCCGATCTTGTGGCGCAGCTGATTGATGAACACCACCAGCGTATTGGAGCGCTTGATGTTGCCGGTCAGCTTACGCAACGCCTGGCTCATCAGACGGGCCTGCAGACCCGGCAGCTGATCCCCCATCTCGCCTTCGATCTCGGCCCTGGGTGTCAGTGCGGCGACCGAATCGACCACCACGATATCCACCGAACCCGAACGCACCAGCATGTCGGCGATTTCAAGCGCCTGCTCGCCGGTATCCGGCTGCGACAGCAGCAGGTCGTCCACGTTCACGCCCAGCTTGGCGGCGTAGATCGGATCCAGTGCATGCTCGGCATCGATGAAAGCCGCTGTGCCACCCAGCTTCTGGCATTCGGCGATGGCCTGCAGCGTCAGCGTGGTCTTGCCCGATGATTCCGGGCCGTAGATCTCGACCACACGCCCCTTCGGAAGGCCGCCGATGCCCAGCGCGATGTCCAGCATCAACGAACCGGTCGGAATGACCTCGACAGGCTCAACAACACGGTCGCCCATGCGCATTACCGAACCCTTACCGAACTGCTTTTCGATCTGGCCCAGTGCAGCTGCCAGTGCGCGCTTCTTGTTCTCATCCATTGCTGATCACCTCTTTAGTGGTTGATTGTTGGTACAGACCAATCAAACCACTTCCAGCACTGGTCAAAAGTTGGATGAGCGGAACCGCTATTTGTCTTGGCGAAATGGACGACCGTTCTTGGCAGGAGGCAATCCCAGCTCGACTCGCACTTCGCGCATCCGCTCCACGGAGATCCCCAGTTTGGCCACGCCGGCAGAGTTGCTCGAGCTCGACACGAATGACTTCAGTTCATCCATCGTCCATTTCTGCTCGACCAAGATCAGGTCGATACCCTTTCGAGGACGCACACCGATGCCAGTCCTCACGGCCAGATGGGCCAGCAGACGTCTGGCCATCGCACGCGAGATGCTCAATCGCTCGCAGGCACCGGCCAGTGACGCGCCGCGAAGAATGGCCGGAGCGTCCGGGGAGAGGGTGGCCAGAAACTCAGCAGGGTCAGTCGGCTTCGGCCCAGGGCGAAGCGCTGGGATTCCGTTCTCACACTTGATCAGCCGGAGACGTTTGCGGCTCATGCCAAGGGTCTCTTGGGCGCCGGCAATGCCACGGCGCCTGATCACGTCCTTGGGACAGGAAGCTGCGGGAACGAGATTCTTTTCCTGCATTGCGCTCATGCCGCAGAGTCCGCAACTGCCTTGGAGACATCCAACTCGACACGCAAAGCAGTAATACAAGATTCGCTCAGGTTGAACTTGTCTCGTAGCTCAACATTGGACAGAGCGCCGTACCGGTCGGAGAATTCACCGATCCCGGAAATTCCATACAGCATGTAGATCTCATCCATGCGCTTCAAAAGGCGTATCCGGACTCGATCTGGCTGCTCTGGTAGTCCGAGCTGGACGCGGAGCTTCCGCACTGTGCCGTGGCCACAACCTAGGAGCGATGCTGCTTCGCTCAAGGATCGGCAATCGAGTGTCGCGCGAAGCTCTTCCGTTCCTATGTTCCGAAGTTCGGTGTAGAGGCGGACGTAGTCTCTCGTGACGCCTTTGGCGCCGAGGTAATTGCGGAGTCCTGTGACGATGTCACGCGAGAGGCCTAGCGCTGTGGCAGCTTCTTGCCGTTGAATAGTCAGGTCACTGAGGATAGCCAGCTTCTCGTTGCTCATGGCAGCAAGCGATGAAGCCGGGCTGGCGCCAGTCGTTGGCTGTACGCGTTCCAGGTAGATCCGTGCGACTTGGCCACGATCAACTCCGGCACGCTTGAGCCGCCGCATAGCGGATGTGAGCCCGCGCTCGCGAATCGTCTTTTCGATCTGCGCAGCCAGTTCTCCCTGAGGGGCTGGCGACGAGGCAGCAGTGGCGAACGGTCTCCCGACCTTGGCCGGTGGCAATCCCAGCTCAGCTCGCAGGCGTGCGATGACACTCAAGTCCTGGCCGAACTGATCGGCAAGGTGTCGGTTGGTGTGAAGTTGGAAGTGGCCAATCATCACCTCTCTGGAGAACCCTTGCCTTTGCATTAGGATCTCCGCGGTGATCCGAACGGGAGTTGCTTTTGCAGCAACCAGGTGCGAATAGACACGCTTGGCTGAAGTGGCGCCCAAACCGGTTAGGCGCATTGTTTCGCGAAGACTGGACGCGCTTTTGACAGCGGTGATCTGTTCCGCGGTCAGTCGGTCAATGAGTGATTCTGCTGAGATGGCTGGCGGACCTGTCCTCTTGGGCGAGATACCAAGCTCGAGGCGTAGCTTCAACAGGGTCTCGTAGGCGATCAACGGGTAGGCGGCAGACGTCGCTTTGATGCCTTCTCGTTCCAGGGCTGTCGCGATCTCATCGCGGAGCTGTGGATCCAGTGAATCACGCATTTCTTGGTTGCCGCCCTACCTGATCGTGCAGACCGGCCGGCGAAGTTGCCGGTGCCCGGGGGCGATTTCTTGCCCAGAACGAATTAGACCCGGCTTCTGGCCGGGTCTTGTCGTCTAACTAGGCTGGATCAGGCGGCAGTTGCGTACATCTGCAGAGACCTGGGTGGTCAGGCCGGCCTACAGCTTGCGGCATCCACTCAGGTGGACGTCGCGGTCGAATCGCTCCCCATTGCGTACGCTGGTGCAGGAGAAGGTGGCCTGCTGATCAGCAACCAGCTCGATGGCGTCGGCCTCAGTGGTCCGTAGCTCCACGATGTACCCCTCCCACCAACCATTCCCCATCTGGACAAAGGCAGCGCCCCCGGTTCCTTCCTTGATCGCGCTGACCTTGCCGGTCAGTCGGATGGTTTTTCCGGCGAATCGCTTCTTCGCAGCCAAGGGATTGGCGCGGAAAGTATCGACAATCTCCCCGGCGGTCAGAGACACGGTCTCAGCCCGAACATCGGCAGCGGCCAAAAAGAACAGTGCGAGGGTGATGGTAGCCGCGACAAGTCCCTTCATGGTTTCTCCTTTGATGCCATTCTTAAGAGTCTGGTCTATCAATCTATCTCGTTGCGGGTCATCGGATCCAGGCCCATATCAATGAACAGGAGATACGTTTGACTGGTTGATAGGCCTAAATCCTTCTCCACCTGGGGGACTGTCTTGTGGCCAAGCTTCCTTTTAAGGCCGGCAAGCGTCTTGGCGCCGGTCTTTGCATAGATTCCCTGCATCGCCTTGTGGAGCCCGATCCGAGGTTCATACGGCCGTTCAATCAAACCAAGACACTTGCGTACTTCGACTACGACCTTTGATGGAACATTGATCAATCGGGCGGCTTCTTCGAGCCGCTCAAACTCGATAAGCCTCTGAATTTGCTCGCGGGATTTCCCTTCCTTTCGCATTACAGACCCTAGGGCGTCCTTACTCACGCCAAGAGCACGGCGCAAAGCTGTGGCCCGATCGACAGATATTGACTTGATCTGTTTGGCCACTTGCTCTGCAGTGAGGTAGGGATCAAAGAGGACCTTCACCTCTCGCCGAGAGAAGGTTGCGATCTGAGCTTCCGGGGTCAGTGCGTCAGCCGCATCCAGCTCCAAGAGGGCACGATTTACCATCTTCCGGTCCAATCCAGCGTGGCAGAGCTTCTGACGGGCCGCCCACGATCCCAACTGCTCATGCGCAGCAGCGATTGTCCGTTGGATCTCGGGGGTTGGCTTTGGAGCTTGCGAAATCGACTTCCGGAAAGCTCGGCCATTCTTGGCCATTGGCAATCCTAGCGCGACTCGAAGCCTCGCAGCCGCTTCCTTTGTCATGCCGAACTTGCTGCCCGCCTCAGTATTGTTCATCAACAACATGGCGTCAGATAGTTTGGCGACTGTTCCATAGCCGAACCTCTTCGCGACAGCGTCCGGGGTATAGCGCGCAACACCCATTGCGATGCCATGATGCTCCAGAGCACCCTTCAGTCGGGTGGTTGCAGATGTACTGAGTCCGAGTACACGAAGTGCTTCTGAAATGGAACGACAGTTCTTGACCTTATTGATGTCTTCAGGCGAGAAGCTGGCGGCATGGTCAGCGGCCGTAAACGGTCGAGGGCCTGGGGCCCGACGGGCTATTCCATGCTTTGCACGAATAGCCATCAGAGCCGAAGGACTCACGTGCGAGTACAGCTCCGCAGTCGCAGTTACGCCATGCACCTTGATGGCTTCAGCGATCTCATTCTCTTCCTTCTCCGTCAACTCGACGATTGCAACTTTCATGGTGGCTGCCAGTGAACTATCCAAGAAGAGTTTACGGGCCAGGACCCTCCAGCAGGACTTCTAACCTAGGTTAAAATACGACTGGTTAGGCGCCCTCCGCAACAGCCAGGAGGTTCCTGACGCGTTCGATCTCTGATGCTGAATGAGGGGTGCCTCCGGCGTTCAAGGCAAGGTAGTGGCCGATCAGCTCGGCCTTGCTGCTGAAGGTGTGGAAAGCAAAACGGACATGCCACATGGAGCGTTTGATCGCATACCTGGACCCCTCCAGGTCTTCAAGACCAAGGCCGAATGGCCTGACTTCGCCAGCCAGGAACTTGCGGATGGCGGTGAGGCGCTGCAGACCGTCGATGATCTGCATCTCCCTGGGCAGGTCGCCTTCATAGGCATCGTCATCCCAGTGGGGTGCGTTGAACTGGATCAGCAAGGTGCCCTGCGGGATGACGCCCCGCATGATGTTCTCGATGTAGTGCTGCTGCTGACCCTGGTTCCACACATGGCCGCGCTGGAAATCAGGCAGAAGATTGAGCCCGTAGTCTCGTTCATAGCGGCTAAGCGCACCTTCGACTTCAGCGAAGGGGTAGTCGCAACCAGACCTTGCCGAATGCAACGGCCGGATCAGCGCGTCCAGCGCGCTCTGCAAGCTATTGTCTTTGTTGTCGGGCTTCTTGGCCGAAGGCATGGCGGCGGCTTCATCTTCAGGAGCCACCACCATGCCATACCGCCCAGGCCTCAAAAGTTAGTCAACGAAGATGTGTGGCAGGAAACGGGAGGTGTTCTGGGTGATCAGGCTGGAGTCTTCCCGGATGCCGATGCCGGCTGCCATATCGGCGACCACCCAGCTTCCAACCAACGGATAGTTGCCATTAAAGTTCGGCAGCGGGTGATAGGCCTGCATGATCGCCGGACCATCGTTGTAGGGGCCATCGGAGCTGATCACTTCACCAGAGGGAGTGACGATCTGGATGTTCGCCCCTTCACGGGACAGCAGCGGCTTGCGGACCATGCCTGCCGGCGTGGGCGCATTGGCATCGCAAAAGTGGGCGGGCAACAGGTTCGGATGGCCCTGATGGCGCTCCCAGAGCATGGGCAGGATGCCCTTGTTGGACAGCACGGCCTTCCATGCCGGTTCCAGCAACTGCATGGTGTCGGCGGTGAGGTGCGGGCCGTACTTCTCGCGCATCATGTCTTCGAGCGGGTACAGCTTGAAGAGCGTGCGGATGACGTTGTCATGCGCGTCCGTGAACCAGCCTTCCTTGCTGATGCCAATGTCCTCGATCGTCACATAGGCCGTGTTGATGCCGACCTGGTGAGCGCAATCGCGCAGGTACTGGACGGTCGCGCGGTCCTCATCGGATTCACGTACGGAACCGAAGTGCATGTTCTTGTCGATCAAGCCTTCCCGCGCCAGGGTGGCCATGGCTTCGAGCAGGCGTTCCTGGATGCTGTTGAACTGGTTGGCGCCGGCCGGCAACTGGCCAGCGGCGATCTGCTGTTCCAGCCACAGCCACTGGAAGTAGCCGGCTTCATACAGGCTGGTCGGGGTGTCGTAGTTCAGCTCGTAGAGCTTGGCCGGGCCAGTGCCGTCGTAGGCGAAGTCCATGCGGCCATAGAGGTGCGGGTCGCGGCGCTTCCAGGATGCGCGGATCCAGTCCCAGTAGTTCTGCGGAATGGCCAGCTTCGTGAGGAGCTCTTCCGAGTCGACTACTTCATCGACCAGTTCGAGAGCCATGTCATGCACGGCCACAGTGGCCGTTTCGAGGTCATCTTCGACCTGGCGCAGCGAGAACTGGTAGAAGGCTGATTCGTCCCAGTAACGCTCACCATCGATGGTGTGGAAGTTGAAGCCAAGGCTCTCTGCCTGCTGCTTCCAATTGGTACGTTCGGTGATGAGGATTCGCTGCACGATGTGATCTCAGGTGTGATGATTGGCACTGACGCCGTGAAGAGAAGCGGGGGCATTGAGCCCCCGCCAAGCATTAGCCGCCGAAACTGCTGCGGCCGCTGCTGAACGAGCTGCGGGCCGCCGATGCCGAGCCGAAGCCCGAGCGGGATACGGAGACTGCCCGCGCCGGCGGGGCCTTGGCCGCACTCTTGTCCCAGGTACGCCCGGAACTGGTCGGGGTGTTCACTGCGTCGCCGGTGGGGCGGCGGTACTCGCCGGTGTTGTAGTCGCGATAGAGCGGCGTGCTGTGCGCGACCGTGCGGTAACCACCATTGTTGCTGCGGCAGCCCTGCATGTCCGGATTGCGATCGCAATCGCGACGACTGGAACCGCTGCTCCGGTAGGCACTGCTGTCGCGGCGGCTACTACTGGAGTTCAACAGATCCGAGGCCATGTAGCCCAGCAGGAAGCCGGTCATCGGCGGGATGTACGAGGTCTGGCCGTTGTTCTGCACCGTGGTGCAAGCCCCGAACTGGGACGAGCAGTCGGAGGCGGACTCGAACCGGGGGGCGACCTTCTTGTGCTCTTCCAGAGCCTTGTTGTACTGGACGCGGCACTCGGCAGGGGAGACGTCGGTGACCTTGTCGCAGTCGGCTTCCAAGGCAACGACCTGACCAGTGGACGGCGGCGGATCACAGGCCGTCAGGGCGACCGGAATCGCGACGGCCATGAGGGTGAGGCGAAGATTGGTGGAGCGCTTCATTGTGGTGGGCTCTCCTTACGGGGTCATTGCGGCGGCGTTGATCAGGCCGACCGCGATGGAGACGGTTGCTGAGAGGATGCCGGCGGCAAGGTCCTTCTCAGCGATCTTCTTGGACAGGCTCCCGCCCACGATGTTGGCCACAAAGAAGGCCAGCAGCTGGGCGACGGCAGCGATTGCGCCCCAGATCGCAGCGTCGAAAAGGCTGACGGAGTGGGAGATGGCCGAGTGCAACGGCAGGGCCAGGCCGATCAGCGCGCCGCCGAATGCAACGGCCGCTGCCACGTTGCCCTGACGGATCAGGGTGATGTCACGGTGCGGGGTAACCACGGTCACAGTGGCAATGGCCGCGGCGAGGACGGCGATGCCGATGCCGAGGTACGACAGGAAAGCGAGCAGCGAGGGGATGGTGATTGCGTTCATGAGCTTCCTTCTTCAGGTGGGATGGGTACTACGAGGTAAAGGAAAGCACTTCCGCGCAGCTGTAGAAGTTGCGCGGAAGTGGCTTATGTGATCTCGAAATCGGAGGCGCCAAGATGCATGCCGACGGCATAGCTGATGAGGAACTCGTTCGCCCCACTGTCCTCTGCGGTCACCAGCAACAGCTCTTCGATGCCGAGCTCGGGTACCTGCCGTGAATACAGCGTCGCGTAGTTGGTGAGGTCGTCACTCTTGCGCGGGGTCTCGCCCCGGTAGAGGTTCTCATCCATGGCCAGCGGCGGCTGACGATCACTACCGGACTCGGCCATGTTGTGGCGCTTCCAGCGTCGGCCGGCGTACTCGACCTCAGCTGCCCAAAGGTGATCGCCGGATTCAACGAACTTGCGGAAAGCGGCCTGGTCGGCAGGGTCGACCTGCTCGGTATAGACGTAGGCTTGGACTGCGTCGACAACTCCACCGACGGTCAGTACCTGCAGATATGCATCATCGGCAACGTAGAAACGGTGCAGCAGGTGGCTATCGCCCAGGTCGGCGTACCCGTAGCACTGCACCTCCTGGTAGCCATCCGGAAGCTGCTCAACGACAGCGTCCGGCGCTGCCAGGTAGCGGGTCCGGTCGAAGGTGATCATTGCCCCGATGCGCAGGGCCAGAGGTAAATCGTGCGGTATGCTCCCACGATAGTTCGGCGCGACGGGGAGAGCCGGCGGCGCCGGCTTCTTGCCAAAGAGGCGGTTCAGGAAGCTCAAGCGGCTTGCTCCATGTTTGCGGGGAAAAGATCGGCCGCCGTGAGGCGATCGGCAGCGAGGTAGAACAGAGTTGCACCGGAGGGGATCGGGCCGGCGAACGCCGGGTCGACCGTTGGCGACGAGGAACCAAGCGGCTTGAAGCCAATGAGGCAGGCCCCGTTGAGGGCGAATGCCCTACTCACGTCCGCGTAGGAGTACGTCTTCTCGCGCGGAGCGGCGACTGAATACAGTGCGGAGTTCCCGTCCGAGCAAGAAAGCAGGTCGATGGTCACCAACGAGGAGCCTGGATCCTGTGCGGCTCGTGCGATGACCTCAGCCATCATCGGCCGGGTGCATTCAACATCCGGATGTACCGTCTTGATCAGGGAGGCGGCAGCCTGCTCCTGGAAGTGGGCGACAACGTGGGCAGTTGTCGTGAATGACTTCACGGCCAAGACGGCGGCCAGGGTCTGGTCGTCGTTCGGCGTCATGATGATGACGCGGGCTGCGGAGGCAATCCCCGCGCGTCCGTAGGCAGAGCGCTCGGAGTAGGCGGTTGTGCTGACGAACCGCAGTTCCTCCGGCGACGGGTTCTCGTTGAGACCCTCGGCGATCAGGACGATGCCTTCGTCATCGGTAGTGGTATCAGCTAGCAGCAGCTGCACCAATCGACGGCTATCACTCCCGTTCCATCCCACCATGACAGTGTGTCCCCGCATGCTTTCGTAGTTCATTTTTCCCTTCAGGTGGCGCTGCCAGTAGATAAGAAGCGAACTGCTTGTCTTGGCGATCATTGCCGCGAACAAGCCCACCGCTCCGGGCATGAGGAAGAGAGCGACCACATACCGGCCAGCGATGGTTGACGGGGACAAGTCCCCGTAACCGATCGTGGTGGCGGTGGTCATGTAGTAGTAGAACCAGGCGTCGAGGCCCACGAGTTTCGACTCGCCCGCAAGGGCAAGAAGTGCCCAGGTCCCAAGCATGTGCAGCAGCAGGGTGGTGAACAGCACCCCCCAGCTCACCTGCCTGATATGCCGGCGCAAGGACCGGTAGACACGGCCGAAAACGATCATCGTGAGCCTCTCGCCTGGGCCGCTATCAGCTGACGCTGCCGGTGCCCGCCGCTTCCGGCGATTCGATGCGCTGACCGATCAGGCGGATCGGCTCTTCATGGGTCAGCTGCGGTGTCGGCTTCGTGAAGCGGGCGAGGACATCAGCCGCATTCGTGGAGCCATGAGACACGCCTGCCTGTTCCAGGCGGCGCTGCAAGTCCGCGTCGGTACCCAGCTCTTCCAGTTCCTGCCCGGCCGCGATGCGCGCACCCGCTTCTGCCTGCCGTTCCTTGAGGCGCTCCAGCGACTGCAGCGCACTGCTCACGCCGCCGTTGGAGTTGTTCACGTTGGCAGTGATGGCCAGCTGCGCCTTCTGAACAGCGGCCGTAGCCTTGACCTGGTCGATCTGACTGCGCATCGAGCGGATGCGGGTTTCGGTGGTCTTGATGGTCGTCTTGAGGTTGGCGATCGACTTGTCGATGACCTGCTTCTGCGTCGTGGCCGTTGCTTGCTGCGCTTCGAGCTCAGCAACCTTCTCGGCGACTTCCACCGCCAATGCCTGATCACCCTTCTCCAGCAACTTCTGGATGGTGGTGCTGTACTCGTTGATCTTGATGGCGCGAGTTTCGATCTCGACCTGCAGCAGGTTGCTGCGCCCCATGATCTTGGTCAGCTCGCTGCGCGAGGTGGCCAGATTCTTGTCGGCGTCGCGCATCTCCTGATCGAGAATGGTCATGGCATTGGCATCGACGACGGCCTGGCCGGCTTCATGCGACTTGCCGCGAAGGAGGGTGAAAAGTTTGGCGATGATTCGCATGTGCTTCGATCTCAGTTGAAGAAGTGGCTGAAGGAATCGACGGCGTCGATGGTGTTTTCCGCCAGCGTGCGGATTTCCTCATCGATGGCATCGATGTCGGAACTGGCCGACAGTTCTCCGAAAACGACATACGTTTCCGATCCGTCTTCATTGATCATCAGGCCCAGGTTGGACAGCGGATTGACCGGGTTCAGCAGCAGGCACGCGCGGTCGAAAGAGGGACGGTCGACCACGCGGTCGGCGCCAACAAGGGGGGTGGAGACCAGGATCTGCTGGCCCGAGGCCACCAGCTGGACTGGCAGGTCACCGTGCGAGTTGACCTGCAGGTTGATCACCGGGGCATCGCCTTCGGTCAGCGACAACGAGATCGAATCGTCACCGGCGTAACGGTCCTTCAGGGCATCAAAAATGGATTGCGTGGTGTGAAGCATTGGACCTCCTGGTCCGGTTGTTGCCGTCGCCGGCGGATTCCCTGCCCGAGAGTTGGCAGGGTCTGTGCCAGTTGCCGGAATGGCCTCGGGCAAAGTCGCGTGGAATCAATCAAACGAAGGTGAGCTGCTGTCGCCGGAGCTGGAGAAGTCCGGTGAGCTCGAGCTTGTGTAGTCGGAAGTTGTGCTCAAGTGGTCGGTCGAAAGGGACGCCGAGTGATCAGGAGCACACGAGTAGGCTGGGGGCGCGACAACGTCGGTATCGCCGCGTGGCGTAACGCACTCAGCCCCATAGTTTTCATCACGCGGCTCTGACGCTCGATCCCCGTGATAGGCGACGTTGTGATGAGGGATGTCCACCACGGAATAGCCTGGGGTGTGTGCAGCAGCGTCGTCGTGTCGATGAGGAACTACGGGCTCATCCTGGGTGAGGATGACTGCGGCCGCAGCTACAACAATCGGAAGCGCGATGTTGTCAAGCTCATCATTCTCACGCGCCACGTAGGGTGTCGGTTGGAGGTACGCGGCGCGCTTTCGGTCCAAGTTGGCGCGGTGTTCCTTGTCGGAGGTACTTTTCGATGACACCTTGGCGAATGCTTGGACCGCGTTGAACTGATCCAGCCGGATCGGATGACCGGACTCCAGCCAGGGGCGAAGGACTTCGTCGATTCGCGAATCCACTTCCGCGGCGGTGATGAGCTTCACGACCAGCTCATCAGGCGCTTGCTGATGGTCAGGTAAAATATCTCCGATACCGACCTCACCAACTGGCTTGAGGGAGAAGTTGTTCGGCGAATTGAACATCGCCAGCACTGCAGCCAGGATCGAGGCTGCGTATAGGATGAGGCTGATTGTCGATCGGGTCGGAGCTATCAGCGCCAAGACCACAATGCCGGTGACGATTACACCCCACTTTGTAATGAAGCGGATGGACTCTTGCCTATCGGCTTCACGCCGAACCTTTGCCAGCTCGATGACTTCCTGATCGGACTTCGGCGTTACCTGTTGCATTTCGTGGAGTTGGAGAAGCATGAGTTGCTCTGCGTTTGGTTGGATAAGGAATACAGCAGCGATGCGCTCGCGAAAGTTGCTCGAGCACAGGTGCGCTAGGAATTGAGTTCGCTGAGAGAAAGCGGATTGGCCGAGCCTTGATGGCTATCGCAATCCGAAGGTCCAGGTGGGCTTACCCGGGCGGACGATTCGCCGGGCAGGGGACGTGATCCAGCACCTTTACTGAGCGGACCCGATGCGGGGCTCAGAATGGAGGTGTAGGCGAGGGAGGACGATGGCACTTTTCGGCTGCATTCGGGGGTCCGAGAAATGATCCCGTGCCGGCCGCCAATCAATGCATCGTAACCGGGCCCGCTATCCCACCGGTTAGGCCCATCCCCTCAGTTCCCGGCGGTGCCGGAAGGCGGGACGTGGTTAGTCTCGCCGGCAGAAGAGTGCGTCAAGAATCCTGGTCAGGCGCGCGGATTCATCCTGATCGTCGAGACAGCGGCGATACCGCTCCATGTCGTCAAGGACAAGTGCAGAGCAGATACGGAGAGATCTTTCCGGCCCTCTTTCGAGGGTCAGCTCATATAGGCACGTTCCCAGGTGGCCATCCCAGACATGTAGGCAGGTTGGGTGTAGGCAGGCGCTGTAGCGAGAGCTTTCGTCTGCAATCCATCGGCCTTCTTCATGTACTGGAAGTTCGCCGGTTTCGATGACATACCGAAACTGCAGCACTCTTCGCTGCCCGGTCATTGACCTGGGGCACTGACCATCATCTTGCGAATTCATCCTCACTCTCGAGCGCATCTAGCCGCCGCCTGCTGTCGGCGTGCTTCCCCAGGCCAGGTCGTCCGGATGCTCAGACTGTTCGGCCTCATCTAATCGCCGATCGACTTTCCTGTCGTCAGCGCCCCAGCTGAGATAATAGACGATCCGGTTAAGGTTCGATGAGTAGAAGTTACCCATTCGCCCTACCAGGACTCTGGCGTCGATCCAACTGCGGAAGTGCCATACCTGCAGAGAGGGGAGACAGGCGTGTCAGCGCCTCTATCGTGTAATGACGGTTCTCGTTCTGGCCGGCCTACTGCCGTTGTCTCCGTGCCTGACGACTACATGGTCGCGCGAAAAGCTGATCCACTATGCGATCGGCGTTATGACTGGCTCGCCGATCACCTGCTGGTGGTACAGGTCGCCATCTTCGACGAACAAGACGTAAAAAAGCTCACCGCGTGTATTTGTCAGAACGTCGCTGGCTTTGAGATTGCACCTGGGATCTCGTTCTGGCGACTCATTCGCCGGCCTTTGCTGTGTTCAGTGCAGTTCTTTCTTGTTGGCCACCCAACCGCATAGCGCCGTTTACAGTCGTGGCAGTGGTCATGAGCTTTTGAACCCGGTCAATGTCATTGCGAGTTCGGCGTGCCTCAGCGCGCCGTGGACGGATCACGAGGAAGAAATAGGTCACGGCCGCGGCGCAAACCGCCAGAGTTAGTGCTGCTGCCAGAAGCAACAGATCGCTTCGCATTTTTTGGTCCAGTTCGACGGCGGAGGGTTGCTGGTGGATTGGGTTTTGTCTCCGCATTGCGCTTGAGCAGCATGCTTCGGAGATCTCGAAGGGCAGGGCCGGCATCCTCGGGCCTGGCGGCGCCTGAAGCTACGGCCTCGAGCAGGGGCAACAGGACCAACTCATGCCATCCAGCAGTGGCTATGTCTCCCTTCGCGCAAACGGCGTGTGCAGCGTCAGGGAGGACGTCCACTGCGGGTACCGTCGAAGCTTCGCCGCAGATCGTACAAACCGTGTTGGCGGGGAGTTTGACCGTTGAGCACAGCGCGCAACCTGTGACGCTCTTACCCAACGAACGTCGAGAAGACAGGCTAGTTCTCGAGCGTGAGGGAACGAGGTGTAAGTTTTTGGCTGGGATAGGCATCTGCAAATTCATTGCGCTCTCACCCCCCCCTTGATCGGAGGCTGTTGGGGCAACCATTTGACCATCGCCTAGCTCGTCGGATGCCATGCAACTAAGGCCCATTTGCCCTTGGTTACGCATCCTCAACTCCCCGGGACGGCTGGTTGGGGAGGCCCTGCGTTTGAATTTGGGGATTTTCCAGCATGTGGTATGTCTCGTTTCCTCCTTGAATGCGAACACATCCAAGCTGCGGTGAAAGTTGCACTTCGTATCAATCCCACCGGTGACTGAATTGAGGTAGCGACTCTGAATAATTGGATATGAGTGTCAGGACCAGCACTCGACGCGGAGCGGAGCATCGAACTGATCCAGCTCATTCCTGTTGGAACTGCTCACCAGGACGGTACCGGCGGCGATGGAATGCGCAGCAATCATCAGGTCCATGGTTCCGACTGGAGTGGTCTGGCTCTCTTGCTGAAAGAAGAGCTCTGCGTACCAGCCGCTGCAGTATGAATCCCAAGGCAGGATCTTCACTTGCTTGAGCAGCTGTCGAACGGACCGACGGACAGGGTCGGCAGGTGAAAGCCGCTTTAGTCCATGCTCCAGCTCGGCTGCTGTGATGGCTGACATGCACAGTGCTTCTGGGCTGCACCGAGCCAGCCGGCCGCGCAAAGATGCAGACCGGCCGTTGACCAGGTCGAGAATGGAGTCGGTACTGAGCATGTAGCGCATGATGAGCCCGGGGGATCAAGCCTTCGCAGGGAGCTTGGCGATCGGCTGGTTCATCGGCCGCTCTCGCATGACGCTGGAATGGCCGGCGGGTGCGGGGAGGGCACTGAGCAGGGCACCCCAGGCAGCCAAGCCGGGCTGGGCTGACAGGATGACGTTGCCAGTGGCCTCATCCCGGTGGATGAGGACTTCGCCTCCCTCGAAGCGGAACTCCGCCGGCAGGCGAACGGCTTGGCTGCGGCCGTTCTGGAACAACTTGGCGGTCTTGTCAGGGCGCATGCTCAAGCCGGTTCCCGTGGATATAGACCAGGAGTATAGATCCCTGGCGGGACTGCGGCGCGGGCAAAAAAAAAAGAGCCAGCCGGAGGCTGGCCCTTGAGGGGGTTCATTGCGGCGCGTGGCCGCTTGGGATACTTGCTGGGTTCGGCCCGCTAAGCGGGCCGGCCCGGTTACGACTTGAGCAATTCAGTGGGGATGAAGGGGCTATCGGCCTTCGTCATGATGACCAACCACTGCCGCTCCATCAGGCCCAACTGCCAGTGGCCAATGGCCACATCACGCGCTGCATCGAAAGACTTGGCGGTGACGGCCACGTGCTTGCCGCGGTGGCTCGCGATGAAGTCCTTGTTGCCCTGAGCGTCGGCGTTCTGGGAGGACGGGAGGGGTGGTGCTTCGGGTGCTGTGTTCATGAGTTCTCCAGAAGAAATGGAGACGATCGCCCAAGCCGGGCGAATCGTCCCCGGGGTGGGAATGCGCTTACGCGCGGTGGGTGGATCAGATGTTGGCCAGGGCGCCGACAGCAAGGCGACGGAAGGTCTTGGCCTCAGCCAGAACAGCGCGAGCATGGCTGTAGTTACCGCGGCGACGCAGGATCGCTGCGTCCAGAAGCGCGCCGACCGTGACGTGATGCCACGTTAATTCAGTGCGCTTATCGTGGCGACCAAAGTCTAGGCCACGGGTATCGATGCGGAGACGACGCGACTTGCGGCGGATGGCGTTGTTGGCTTGGCCGACTGTGGTTCGATCACGATTCCTGCCACTGGTGTTGTAGCGCAGCTGGAAACGGGCTTCGGATGGGTAAGACATGGTGCTCTCCAGTGAATGCCAAAGAGCAACCCCGCAGGGATACGCTCCCTGGCGGGTTGATGCGCTTGCGCGCTAGATGTGTTCCGGAACTCCGGGAAGTTCGGCAGAAGCCGAGCTATCGAGGATTTTAGTGCGGGGTTGTACCTGCCGCCAGCCGCTAAGCCACCTGATCTGGCCAACGGTTGGGCATATGAAGCGGCCTACGGCCCTGCCGGCCGCGTCACTGAGGTCCCGTGCATGTTCCAGCCGAGGACCACCAGTTTCCACTCATCATCGGTGTAGCCGGGCGGACGCTCCGGTCCGGCTATGGTCGATGGGCGGCGCCCTTCGGTTGGGGGCGCGAGGTGCTGGTTTCGGGCGAGCTCGGTGAGCGCATGCTTTCGACGGTCAGCATCTTGGCTGCAGCGGTCCCAGCGGCAACAGAACTTCTGCAGCCAGTCCAGATGCTCTGGCGGGAAGGAACTACCTTGCCCGTCCTCCCTGGCCGCGAACGCGTCCTCTGCGCTGGCCAGTGTGTAACCGTGAACCTTCTGGAATCCAACGTAGATTGCCCGCAGGATCTCCATGCTGTCTTCCAGCCTTGCGCCCAAGTAGTTGGACTCGGGCGCCTCATCGACCAGGAATGCGCGAACATCCGGATCACTGATCAGTTCGCTGGCGTAGAAGCCGTATAGCTCCGCCTCGCACGACGACTGAGTTCCTTGCTGCGCAGTGGAGCCCACCTCGACCGACCAGATCGTGCTGGGTCCTGCGGCTGGAACAGCCTCCAGGTAGAGGTCGCTGATATAGAGCCGGCCTCGTACCGGGCTCGGATAGTCCTCGGACGGGAAGAACTCAGGTACCGATTGGCGAAGATCCTCTACGTCGTGACCGGTAACTTGGAACGCGGAGAAGATGAGGTGCGTGTTGATCATGCGATTCATTGGATCAGGACCGATGAGGAGGCCCCATGAAGGCGCCTCGGTGACAACTTCGGTTGAATGGTTAGGCGAAAGCGGTGCCGTCAACCACGGCAGCACAGGAGCTCTCCAGCGCCGAGAACAGGGACGGCCAATCGTCGCGCCACTGGGTGGCCTTACGCTTATGAACATCGTTGATGGAGTCGAAAGGTGCCGGCGCCAGATCGCGCTTGGCACTGTGCCAATGGACCCCGATAGGGCCATCGTCGACGAACACCGAGAATGCGACATCCTGGAAGCGGGCGATGAAGGCGTCTTCCTCAACCTCAGCAGTGGCGCCCTTGGCGGCCGCGATGCCTTTCAGCTTGGCGACAATCTCCCGGAATCGAGCCTTGTTCATTCGGCGGTTTCCGGATTCACGACGTCGGAATAGGAGCCTTCGCCGGGCAACGACTTGGCGATGGCTTCCAGTGCCCGGGCCAGCACCTTGGTATCGACGGCCTGCGCACCGGAATCCGGGTCCGGCACTTCAGCCGCAGTGAGATAGTCCAGGGCGTCCACCAACAACAGCGTCAGCTGCTTGTTGCTTCCCATGAACGTTGTTCCCGTTGCGCGCAATCCGTCGAAGAGCGCGCCGAGGGCGGCCGATGCGTGGATAGGGGTGGTTGCGGTGCTGGACATATCGTTCGGCCTGCGGGTTGATTGGTGTAGCCAGTTTTGCATTCTCGATTGCCAGCAAAAGTTGCCCGGCGCGCTCAGCCGGCCAAGGCGAACAGTTCGTCCTGGGCGGCAAGGTCTGCTGGGAAATGGACTGGCGTTGCCTCCGCGTTCCAGACGGCGAGGGATTCGTCCGTCACGCCTGGGAGGAGCGAAACAATCTCGGGCGCCACCTTGGACAGCCGTTTGGCTCGGACATCCTCATAGCCCAGATCGCACCCGGAGAACGCACGCCCAGTGAGAATGCAGGCCTCGGCCGTCGTGCCTGAACCAGCAAAGCAATCCACGACCAGATCACCTGGGAGGCTGTAGAGCAGCACGGCCCGCTTTGCCAGCTCCAGCGGCATCTGCGCCGGATGGCCTTCTACGCGCCCGGGTCGGTTGTGGCCGGCATTGCTGACCTGCCACACGTTGGACGGCTGGACGCCCAAGGGATTCCCGCTGAGCTCACCCTTACGCGGCCCCTTGAAGGCCCGTTTGCCGGGT
Organism: Stenotrophomonas sp. STEN038; assembly: GCF_056759895.1. NCBI lineage: Bacteria > Pseudomonadati > Pseudomonadota > Gammaproteobacteria > Lysobacterales > Lysobacteraceae > Stenotrophomonas > Stenotrophomonas sp. STEN038. The sequence continues at coordinate 105,005 of NZ_JBRRDW010000001.1, read as the reverse complement.
TGCTTTGCCGGCGTGCGTGCAGCGTCAGGGTTGAACGTTCTCTGGACCCCCTTCGAGAAGACGAGGCATGTCTCGTAGCGCTCGGAGAGCCGCCGCTTCGGAGTGAGCCCATGCGGCACCACCCAGGCCACTCGCGACTGGAAGGTCAGGCCTATGGTCTGCAGGTGCTGGAACAGCAGCACGTCGATCGGGTACAGCGTCCCATCCGGACCGCGGGTCGATCCCACCTGATAGAAGAGGGTGCCGCCATCCTGCAGGGTGCGAGCGAGCTCGGAAAGCACCTGCAGCTGCCAGCCCAGCCAGAAGGAGAACGCATAGGCATCGCTGCTGGTCGAGTAGCCCTTGCCCACGTTGTAGGGAGGGGAAGCGATATGGCATGCGACAGAGTTGTCAGGCAGCCCGTCCAGGAAGTCGAGGACGTCCGCCTTAGCGGTCGCATTGATGACGGACTCCAGGAACTCGCGCTGGCGGACTTTTCGATCCGCTGCACGCTCCCGGATCTTCTGCTCGCTGCGGCGCGCACCATTGGCCACTGCGATGGTGTAGATCTTCCCTCGAGATGTCCCCAGGTCCGTGGCGATCGCCTCGTAGGTGTCGCCGCCCGCGAGACGCTGCACGATCTCATCGGTGCGGGCGTCAATATCCGCGCGGCGCCGGTTGTTGTTCGACTGGAGGTTCATTCAAGCCACCATCGCTACAGGCATTGCCGACAGCCGTGTCAGGTGCGCATGCGCTCTCGCAATGCGACGCTCCAGCGCAAGCGCCCCACAGCGTTGATAGACCCGGTCTTGGACGCGGCCGGCGTCGCCACCAAAGCGCGGCACCGACCAGGTCCAGAGGAGGTTGAACAGACGCCAGTCGCGCTCGCTCACCATGCCGTTGATGTAGCGGCGGTGGACTGCATCATAGCTTTCGCCGATGTAGAGCTTTGGCTGCGTGGACGGGGACATGGGGGACTCCTGTAAAGATGTCCCATCATCTCAATGACGATCTTCCCAGAAAGTTGCAGGGCCCCTGTTCGGGGGCCCTTGGATACATCATGCAGTGGCGACAGCTTCGGTGGCGGCTTCGCTGCGCTTGATCATGTCAAGCTGCTTTGCGGACTTCTTGCTCAACTTGTCGTTTTCCTTGAGAAGGGCATTGAACCCGTAGGTCGCAGCGGCGAAGAGCTGAGCTGAGCTATCCAGAACGATGTTGTGGAAGACTTCCATGAACTCGAGGTCATGGGCATGGCTCCCGGTGTCCTCGGTGTCGTGGAGGTACTCATGCACCATCACGTGAGCGAGTCTCAGGAAGCCGGGCAGGCCTTCCTTCATCATCTGCTCTGCCACGCTGTCAACAATGGCGATGTAGGTGGTGCCATCCGTGTAAGCCTCAATCCCTTCACCTCGGCCAAGGATGTATGCGCGATGCTTCGGGCGTACGTTTGTTCCCCCACCCACGGCTGAGCAGACGTAGGGGCGCATCTTCTCCATGGAGCGCAGGAAGGCGCGCTGGTTGGGCTTCAGATCGTCCTGCTTAATCTTCGAGGCCTGCAGCTGCTTATAGCCGGGGCAATCGGTAATGTTCTCGAAGATGGTGATACGGATGTGATTGGAGGTAAGGCGGTGGTAGCAACTGAGGACCCCATTGGATACCGTCACGTCGTTATCAGCCCCCTTGAGGCGGTTGTCGCGGTACTTCATTCGGTACTGCGCCGAGACAAGTCGCGATCGCCACGTCTGCACCAACGCAGCTATGGACTCGACACCAAATCGAGCAAGGGTAGCCTGGGCCAGCACGACCGCAGTCTTGTCTCGCATCAGCGACTCGGCCATACGATTGCCGGTTTCCGATACGGTCAACGGCATGGTGTAGGCACTCTTCATGACGTCCTGAAGGCTGACGTGCTTCCCATTTGCCAGCGTGATGATAGGGCGATCGAAGTTTTCGATATACGCCGGGTCGGCGGTCTGCAGCGCCAGAAAATCACGGTCCGCATCGGTCAGGCGCTTCGCCTTGGTCTTCGAGGCCAGTTCGGCGATCTTCGGCTTGAGCTTCGCCCACACAGGGCAGGTCGCGCGCATGATTTCGTTGCGGGAGACATTCAGCGTCAGGGCGTGGCCGCGGCGGGTGACCAAGGTGCCAGAGATACCGATATTGGACGTGTAGAGGTTCGCAACGAAGATCCCCTGATTGTAAACGGCGAGATAGTGGCCTTCGCTGGTGCGCAGGAAAGCTTCATCGGTGGTGATCGTCCAACTGCCATCTGCCGGGGACTTGGACAGTTGCTCGCCATTGAGGATGATCGGAACTTCGGAGTAGCGAACAAGCTTCTCCAACTCGGTGCGGAACTCGACCATCTCGACGTTGGTAAGTTCCTTGTAGAACTTTGCTTCGATGCGCAGGCCGGGGAGCTTAGTCTCGCTCTTTCCAAGCAGCCAGTCGAAGCCGCGCTCACGCACGTCCACATCAAAGATGAAATCGTTCGTCACCCAGCGGGTACTGGCGAATGCCCAAAGTTGAGCCCTGCCCAAACCGAAGCGGCCGAACTCACGCGCGTGATTTGAATGATCGAATCCGAACACCTTGAAGCAGGCGAGCACTTCCTCGCGGGTGCGAAAGCCGTGGCCATCATCGGTGATAACCATCGACTTGTTGTTGAGCTCGATTTCGATCTTGGTGGCAGTAGCATCAATGCTATTCATCACACCTTCGAGCACTGCCTTACCCAGGGTGCTTGACTGCGAATTCACCGTGTGAATGAGGAACTCCGAAGAGAACTCGAAGGAGTGCTTTTCCATCGTTTCGCTGGTAGCAGTCGGCGAGTTGGATGCGTTGTCGACGGCAGCGGAGGAGGATTCGAGTTGCATTGGAGCGTTGCCCTGTTCGGAATGTGAGTTCATTTTTGCAAGACACCCTTGCTCAGAAAGTTGGGCGTTGCCCGGTGGGGCGCGCTACGCGGAGCGCGCTGTTGTCCCAGTGCGTGTGCACTCCACCAACCAGGGGAACAACTCGACGCCGAGGGGAGAGACTGTGGTTACCTGGTAGTTGCCATAGCCCTTTGAGGGCGCTCCAGCCTTAGTGCAGTTTGATTCCTTTAGGTGATTCGGATTGAGGATCGCACTGATGTCCGTCCTGGCCCTATGAGCATCGTCGAACGGGATGGCGCATAGATCCCATGAGATTTCCTCATCGGTGATCTCCTTCTTCATATCCACCTTGTGCTTGTAAATGTTCATGGCCTCAACGACACGCCCCCGGAGCGAATCCTCCCCATTGTCATAGAGGAACTTCATCTTGTCGGTTCTAGCAACGAGCAAATGGGGTTCGCCTCGCGTGATTGCGGTACCAATTGGTACTGAGACCTTGGACCGTTCGACATACTTCCCTTTTTTGGGGCGCATGTAGGCACATTCGTTTCTGAACATCACTTCCAGGTTGTACCGTTCCAGCAGTTCGCGACCATTGGCAGCTGAGTCTGCGACCGCAACTGCCTGGTCGTATCGGATCGTGAAGCCGGCATTTGCGACTAGCCACGCTTTGGCACCGATCTCTTTTGGCCGAGGCTTATACCCAGGAAGTCGTTTGAAGTGTTCCTCGGGTTCCACCTCGACGACCGTGTTCCAGTCGTGGATGACCTGTTCGCCACTTACCGAACGCAACAGGCGACGGTCAATGGTTGAGACAGATATGTGGTTGCCCTGGAAGGACACTGATCGCACGACGGTATGGCCAAAGACACCCAGCCGGACGTCTTCCTCATCTTCCGATGGGACGCAGTAGAGCAACCAATCGCCCTTGCCACTCAGGGCGAGGCGCAGCGGCTGCTTACCTTCCTCCGAAGCCCACTTCTCGATTGCTGCAACCCGATCTCCGTTGTTGCTAAGGCTGGCGTGCGCGGCAGCCCGGACGGCATTGAGGAACTCCCTGTAGGCGGGCGTAGCGGCCGGCGGAATGACACCGTCACGTCGCGCGGTACGCGCAACTGCCAGTGCATCCGTCAGCAGGGAATCGAGCTGGTCCGGGTCATGAGGGATACGGGCCTCCACAACCTCAGCAGCGAGCAGCTTGCGAATGGGTGCTTCGTTGGCATCTCGCTCTGCCGTCCAGAGGCGACCTTCTCGGAACAGCTTGAGGTACTTGATGTAGCCAGCACGTTCCTTGCGACTGGTCAGGTAGTAGTCCAGTTCCGCGCTCCGGACGCGATCAAGCACAAGGTAGCCATCGTTGAATTCAGAAGGCTTGTCATCGCGAACGAGGTAGAGCTTATTGGTCCGGCTGAGATTCTTGACCTGAGCATGGCCAATGTAATAGGTATCAACCTCAATATAGATTCCGGTCGTGTCCTTCTTGGCACGGCTGAAGACAACCCCCCAGTCACCGGTCGTGTGCGCAGAGTTTGGCTTATACAGCATCTCGTAGTGCGTACGGCCGTTGTAGTAGCTCCCGCGGCTGAACGCGCCCGGGATCCACTCCTGTTCAAAAGCCTCGTACAGATTGACGGCCACCCACGACCCGGAAGCGAGATGCTTATTGTGCCCGGACTGCCACTGCCCAAAGCCTGGGCGGCTGACGCCAAGCATGTTGTCGGTGGACAGAAGGCGCATGTACGCATTCTGGAGATCAGGGGAGAGCCAGTTGGACATCTGCGGGATATTTCCGCCGACCAGCAGGCCAGTACGATCCTGCAGACCCCACAACGCGATCAGCACCTTTCCATACAGATCAAGATAGCCGAGCTGTTTGCGCTGTGCCTTGGCGTAGTCCAAGTCATCCTTGGTGATGCGCTCCGGAGCTTCGCGGGAGAATCTTGGCGTGGTGAAGTAGGCGTTCTGCTCGCCAGTTGAAGGCAGGAGCTGGGAGAGGGGCTGCAGGACATCGTCGATGTAGACCAGCCAGATACGCTGCCCATCACGGACCATCAAGAACTTGGCCTGAGAGTGTTTGTTCATCTGCGCGTTGTAGATAGCCGCGCCGAGGCCTCCGCTCTTGTCAAAGATCTTGTCTTCCTTGCGGAATTGGACGAGTACCATCCCAAGTTCCGTAGTGATCATTCGGTCGACCAGGGCGCGGTCTTTCAGCGCCTCTGCCAGCTCCTCGGTATGGGTGTGATCCAAGCCGCCGGAATCAAGCAGGATTCCGGTTTCCTGATCGAAGGCGAGGAGCTCCTGGTGAACCGTGAACTTGGCGTCGGGCGCGGCCGGCTCTCCGTCACACAGCAGAATCGCTTCCACACCCTCGCCCGTGTACAGGCGCAGGTTGGCGACGGTCTTGAGGATGCCTTCCAGCTCCTGCTTGCGAACATCGGCCTGGGCAAGCATGGCTTTGGCGCGCTCAGCGTGGAAGTTCGCGAGGACGGTACCCTGTTCCCGTAGCCGTTCGCTGTGCTTCGTGATCCACTTGGCGCGGCGCTCCATCTCCTCCTGCTGCATGCTCACGAATGACTGCATGGCATGGACGCCATCCAGCGTTGCCAGCGCCTGACCTGGTTCACAGCCCATGTCAGGCGAGGGGGCATGGGTGAGTAGTCCTGCCGGCGCAGCGTCCGGCGGAGGAAGGCTCATCAGGCGCTGCGTTTCCATCATGTCGTCCATCGCAGCCTGCATTTCGAGAGCGCGCACGGCAGGCCCATCCGGGGCCCGTTCCCACCAGCTGAAGAAGTCGTCCGCGTGGAAGGTGGGGGTGGTGATCGACTGTCGACAGCCATAGACGAGCTCTTCGAGCCAGCCAGGATGGTGTGCAAACTCATAGGAGTGCGGTGCCCCGTCTGCGTATTCGACATGAGCGAGCATCAGCACCGTGCCTTTATCCATCTTCGGGGTGGCGCGGCGACTGGTATCCGTCTCCTTGGTCGCCTTCAGCAGGCGCCAATAGGTTCCCGGTGATGGGGCATCGAAGTGCTCCAGTACGCCGGCTTGCCCACGTTCGACGCCCGATGCCACCAGGGCGGTCCCCGATACGTCGTTACTGATGCTGTCGTCGTGGTCAATCACTGGGAAGCCTTGGGAATTGATGATGCCTCTATGGCACCACAGCGGGGCTGCCGGAAAAGTTGCATCCCTGGGTTGCCGTTGATGTCAAAGCTGGACCGCAGTGCTACTCCGAGGAAGCGCTGGGAATCAGCGCATCGAATGCCTTGTCAGCGTGGAGGCGGGCTTCCAGCAGGTAGGTCGCAGCCGATTCGGGGTGCGATGTACGGATATCCTCCAGCGCGCTCTGCAGGTAGGTGATCGCCCGGCCAATTTCGGTGGCCGGGTCAGGGGTATAACCGGTAGCTGAGTGCTGGGGACGCATTGGCGCTTCAAGGGTATTGCTATCGAACATCGAAGTATCAGCCGGGATAGGACGTAGCGGCTCCCGCGAACGGCGAGCCGAAGTTGTTTGATGGTTCCGTGGCTGCGGCTATGCAGCCACAGCGGCGGTGGAGGGGTCAGCCATCTTGATGGCTCGGAACATGGCGCATTGCCGGAAGACGTGAATGTCGATCGGGATCGACTTACTCCTGGCTACACGGATGACCAAACGCAGCAGCATCTTGATGTCGCGCGGAACAATTTCCGGGAAAAGGTCGAGAAGCTGGCCAAGCAGGCTCTCGCTCACGTCCGCTTTGAACTGGGTCGCCATCACGCGCCAAATAGCCGATGCGTCTTCCCGGTCCGGCGCTTCGTACTGGATGATGGCCGCACATCGGGCCAGGATCCCGTCATCAATGTCGTTGGGACGGTTCGTGGTCATGAACAGGAGTCCGTCGAAATACTCCATGGTCCGAAGGAACTCAGCCACGATGGCGTTCTGCTCGATGCTCGTGCCACGGCACCCGACGAACACATCGCACTCATCAAGTAGGAGGACGCAGTTCCAACGTTTCGTCCTGGAGAAAATGGTCTTGAGGCCTTTCTCTACCTCAGCTGCCGAGGTGCCCAGGTTGCCGGAATGGACGGAGTAGAGGGGGCGTTCGATCAGCTCGGAGTAGACCTCCGCCGTCAGCGTCTTGCCAACTCCAGGCGGGCCTTTGCAGAGAATGACGTTTCCGGCGCTCTTGCCTTCGATGATGTCTTCCTTGAAGGCGTTGATGTCGGCGGTCATTACATCCAACAGGTCCCGGTGGGACGATGGCAGGATCAGCTTTCCCCGCAATGAGTGGTCGTACTCGTATGGCGTCAAGAAGTCGCCATGCACCCAGTAGAACTCATGACTTCCCATGTCGAAGACCTTGACGACAGGGTGCCTTGGGATCAACCCGACACCATCTTCATCAGCTTGGAGCGTGAATGCAGTTTCACCGTAGGCACTGATCGCGCCGACCTCATCATCGGGCACATCGTGGATCACCTTCCGCCCGATCAGCTCGGCCCCTTTCCTGGTCCAGTCGTCTTCGGCGTATGCGCGGACTACGCCGGTCATTCGGAACTGTTCGGCAAACTTGGGCAGGACGAGTTCAGCAAAGCGCTTCATGGACTCGTCGTAGGCCTTGCGCAGCTCTGGCGTCTCCTTGTACAGACCGAGTGCCTCAAGTATCTCCGAGACGCGCTTGTTGACGGCCATCTGGGGTGTAATCCGATAGGTGTTCTCGACCATCCCGATGGACGACCCTCGGTCTTTCTGGGTGAATCCATGGCTGGTCGTTCTGATGCACACGTACGGATCAGCTTTGCGGCCGTGCTGGCGCTCTTCCTGGAGGGTCACGGTGCTGATCAGCTCGGGGTACATCTGGCCATCTACCCTGCGTACATAGATCCACCCATCCAGGAGCTGATGGCGGAGGTACTCACTGAGCACCGCTGTGACCGCTTTGAAGTTTGGAATGGGCTTCCCGAACTGGCCGGAACGAGCTGTGAGAATCGCGGCGACTGCCTTCTCAACCTTCCGGTCGGATGTGGATTTCGCTGTAGCAGCTAGATCCTGCAGTACATCATCGCTGAGGAGACTAGGTTCGATCGAGACTTCCTTGTCCCAGGAGTTCGCCCTTTCTGCCTGGAAGCTACGCATGTTCTGCAATGCGTCGGATGTGGTTTTCGTAAGAAGCTCAACGGAAACAATGAGGGACATGGCAGTGCCTTAGGTGACTATGGCCTATGAGGCCATACCAGCTGGCCAGGGAAAGTTGTCAGGCGAAGTTGAACGCCATCGGGGTCAGCTGGACGTGGCCCGGCTTGCCAGCGGCCGGCCGGAGCAACACACGCCGTTCGAGGGATCGCGCAGCCGCATCGTTCGGGTCAGCGATCGTTATTTCAGCAGAGCAAGGCCTATGTGATTCAGCCGATCCCAGATGGACCCTCAGGATAAGGCCGCGGTCCAATTTCCTTTTCGCATGCAACTAGCCTTGCGAGGTATGGGCGGTGGCCAACCAGAGGGCGACTGCAAGAGCTGAAGCTCCGATACCGAACGCCATCAGGCGACCGATCTTGCGATACCGCCGAACAGGGTGGAGCCCTCGCGGTCCTGCGGCTAGTAACACGACGCCGCGCACGAGCAAGGCGGTAGCAACGAGGGAAGCGGAGAGCGCGCCAACAAAGAGCCCGAGATGCACGCTGCTGGTGAGAATGAGCAACATGGTGTTGGTAGGCGGGATCACAGCAACGTCTGCCGGGTGCCGAGACATGATGGGTAGCGCACACATCCCCAGAACACACGCCGTAACCGCCGGCCACGGCGTGCGTGTCGGCGGCGCATCGGGGGCATCGAGGGGAGGTGGTACCGATGGCCAGCAGGGCGAGGCCAGCACCAAGTATCAGAGCAGCCAAGGTCACCATGTCGAGCGAGCTGGCGCCGTCGGCAAAGGGACGGCTACCCAGCCAACGCCATGCCGTGGCGAGGCTTAGCGCCAGTCCGACGTAGGCGATTATGCGACGCATACCTGTTCCCACAATGAGATGGGATTACGGTATCCGGACTACGGGCGTTTGATGCCGCCTAACCTCAGTGATCTGACACCCGGTTGCTCATCAGATCAGGTGCATCTGCTTGGCATCGGTGGCGATCATGATGTGCTCCCGGACCTGACGCATTAGCGCGGAATGCATGGGGCCTTCAACGCTCTGCCCGATGATCTCGGCCTCAATCTCGGTGCTGACCAGGGCCGTATTTACTGCTTCAAGGCCCATCAAGGACTTGGAGGCCGGCCCGTCAACGAAGAGGTAGCGGTTGTCGTCGGTCCGAACGACAACACTATCCTTCGCTCGACGAGGTTGGCTCTTTGTAAGGGTCGGCGCGATGATGGACTCAGTGGTAATCAGTCGCGCCCGGCCGCACTCCAATGCCTTCTGCATGGTGCTGGTGTGGCTGATGTCAGGCAGCCGGCCCAGATGGGAAGCTAAATGCTGGAGGATGGGGGTTGCGTTCCGAGCTTGCATCGGCGGGAAAGTGAAGCCCGGGAAGACGCTGGCCACGATGAAGGCGCGCTTGCGCGACGTCAGGCCGCCGTAGTCCGGTGCATCGAGGATTTCGGCCGACACGTGGTAGCCCATGCGGCGCAGCTGCAAGCAAAGGATCTGGCCAGCCTGGGCCGCCAAGAAAGAGGGAACGTTCTCGATTACACAGACGGCAGGCTGCATTTCCTCAACGCCGCGCAGCACGGGAACGACCATGTCGACGACGCTCGACATGTTGTCGATGCTGGCCTGTCGCGCCTGATGAGTTTTCAGGGGTGAGAAGTCGTCGCACTGCGGGCTGCAATGCATCACAGGAACTGTGCCGACCTGACCGCGGATCTGGGCCCAGTTCGCAGCGAACACGTCCTCGTTGAAAAGGAAGCGCAGGTGCTGGCTGTTGGCCGTGGTATTGAGCGCACCAGTTTCGGTCTTGTCCGTCTTGTCCCTGGCTTCGTTGGGCCGCCAGTCAAGTGCAGCGATGACGCGGAAGCCTTCAGCCTCCATCAGAGCGACGTCCACGCCAGAGGTCAGCGCGACGAAGGCCTCAAGTCGATCGGCGGCGCGACGCTGGCGCAGGCTACGGCCAATCGAGAAGGCACGATTGGCCAACGGCTTGATCGTGATCCGTCCGTTCGGGGTGAGGTGCCAAGACACGGCTTCGGTGTAGGACGGGATCGCAGCGTCGAGCAGCTTCTGGTTCTGCAGGTCGATCTGAGCCTCGAGCGGGCGCGCGCGCATCCTCGCGTACTCGCGGCAGTGGATCTTGTTTCCGCCGTCGGGCTTGAACTGGAGCTCGATCCCGGCGCCGGCGCCCAGCTGCTTTGCGTCAAATCTTGCGCCTGGCTGGTATCCAAGCAAAGGCAGCAAGTTGCTCGACAAACGCAACTTGCGGCGGACGCTACCGTCCGACTGGGGACTGCTGAGCACCTTGAGGGTCTTGGTGACCAGTTCCGGCACGCGTGAGCGGGCCAGAATTCGATCGCCAGCCATCCACGTGCGCGTGACCGGGGCAGGGGTAGCAAGGGAGAGGGCGCTCATACAGCACCCACCAGCGACGGATTGAATGCCGGCAGCGTGAGGCGGACCATGCGCTCCGCTTCAGGCTTGATGATCAGAAGCTTCTTGCGCTCTAGTTGCTTTGCGATTGCCAGCTCATCCACGGCGATCTCCACGAAGTCCAAGGATGCGTCCTCGATCGTGGGGGTGGTTTCGCGGAGCGATGCGAGCAGTTCGCGCTGGCGCGGGGTGAGCGTCTGATGCGCTCGGCGCAGTACCCGGCCGGCCTTCTCCGCCTCTTCCCGGTAGTTGGCGTGGACCAGGAAGATATCCCAATGCGGGGCCTCATAGTCGGCGCGCACCCCGCCGCTGGACCAGCTCTTGGTGGGGAGGTTGTAGCCGACAATCCAGGGCTTCATTGATCGTTCCGATTACTGAGATGTGCTTAGTAAACCACCGCGGCGCCTGGGCAAAAGTTGCGATCGTTGCTCAGAACAAGGTCATCTGCGCTCGCTGAGGTTCTTCCGAACTGAGGGGCTGCACGGTTGACTGACTGTCATGGCTGTCTTGGCTGGACGGCGTCGCGGACGTTATCGAAGATGCAACGGATGCCTCGCCTGCAGCGCCACCGGATTCCCATGGCGGGGTGTCGCAAGCGGCCTCTGCAGCCGGATTGTCCCCACGGGCCGGCGCTTGCTTCGGAGGAGGACTATCGACGGGCTCATGATGTGCAGCGGTGGCCGGTGACGCTGCCGCGGTCGCGCGGCTCCAAGCGGGTTTCGCCGCACGCTCCGTATGATCGCGTCCCCACAGGACGCGCCGGATAGCGCGTATGCGATCAGCTACCTCGCTCCGGATGGCAGATGCATCGAACGATTCGACAACGAAAAGACGTCCGCCAAACCGAGTCGGTACGGAGATGGTGTATTCGACGCGCCCATCCTCTCGGTGGATCCGGCTCCAGGTTGGTACCTGGTAGATCTTCGGTGGGGTTGCGGTGCGTAGCGCCAGCGATCCAAGGGTGGGGCGGTTTCCGGTGTGAGTCATGCGGATAGAGAAAGTGGTGGCGCTTTGAATCTATATCGGCTCGATCGCCATGAAAGTTAGACGGCCCTGCATCCAGTAAAGTGACGCGTCACGATAATCGTCGCACGACGCGCGATTAAAAAAGCCGCCCCCAGATGGGAGCGGCTCGGATTGTTGCTACTAACCGGTTAGGCCGGCAAACGCACGGTTGCGTGCATTCGGACGTTCTCCGGTAGTTCATTCCATGCAATTTTGCGACCCAGGTGGGCGCCGCGAGTTGCACCGCAGAACTGGCTGAAGCCGTGCGGGCTGGATGGATTCTCGGACAGGCCGAGACATTCAACCAGCCGCGCTTGGGCGTTGTGCCAGGAGCGGGTCAGGATCGAAAAGCGATCACAGGTTTTTCCGCCGTTGTCGTAGATGGCCACGACGTAGGAGGGTGCGTCCTTCAGGAATCGTGCGGCTGCACGACGCGGCAAAGCACTCTTGGACATGGCCGTTCCTTCAGGCTCGGGGTGCCAACAACTGCTGTGCAGCAGCTGCGGGCTTCACGTTCTGGACGTAGAGCGTATCGAAGAAATCCTGCCGGGCCTCAGTGAGACCTTGGGCGTCGCCGTTGGACATATCCCCCAAGAGGCACAGCTTGTGGAAGACCTCGCCTTCCCACTGGATGCGATCCATCGGCTGGTTCATGTGGATACCAAGGCCATGTGCGTCCAGCAGGTCCTTGCGCCAGTCCATCTCAGCTTCTTCGACGTAGCCAGACTTGTGGATCCAGCGAAGTCCCAGAGCATTGACGCTGGTGGGGCGGAAGAGGCCTGCGTCGGATGCCCACTGCAGATACTCCGTGATGTCGGCCCGCTTGTACTCCTTGAAATCCTCATGCATCTCGGATTCGGGGGTGAGGACGTTGCCGGTTACAGCGCAGATCTTGAACTCATCGCCGTCCCCGTGGGTCACCGTAATGATGTTGTTGGTCTGAGCCAGCAGCAGGTCACGCGGCTCAATCAGCGCTTCGTGGGCGATGACTGCCAGCAGCAGAGCATCAGGGTCAGTTTCCTGGAATGCAGCCAGCGCATCGGCGAGCGAGTTGACGTCGCTGTTTTCGATGACGCGGAACTGCTTGGCGTCTTCGGCATTGGCGCGGTAGACGATAGTGAATTTCTTGTTCATTGGAGTTCTCCGGGTATTGCCCGTGAACACCAAAGCCCCGGATGGGCAGTGGTGCCCATGAGCGGGGTGGTTTGTCCGGGAAAAGCCCGGTCTTTTTGAAACTAAGCGGCAGTTTAGAACCGGCGCCTTCGCTTGGCAGTAGCGCAACTGGCGCGACGCAGTGGGTAGTTGAGTCCACTCAGTCCCGATTGATCAGGATCACCGGCTCACCGCCACGGCTTACGAGGAGTCTCCCGGACAGGGAGCGCCCATCAGCCTTGCCCAGCCGGCCGGTGGAGACACTCATGCGGAAGGTCTGCTTCATGTTGCCCGCAATGCGCACTGGCGTATCACCGGGCAGGGTGGCGCGACGGTCCTGCAGGTCGGCGATGAGTTGGTCCAGGGTGGTGATGTCAGACATTTCAGGCAGCCTTGGGAATGGAGAAGTGGGTTTCGATGAGGTGACACAGCAGATCGTCGGGGAGCTGCTCGAGCATCTCTGTCGAGACACCGCGGAGCTTGTTGACGCACACCGCGGCTCGTCGCGCATTGCCTGCGGACTCTTCCAGAGTTCCCGGTGCATAGCGGCCGACCTCGAAGGTGGCGATGATCCCGCCGTCGGCACTGGTGATACGCGTTTCCAGAGGAGGTCCACTCTTGCTCTGGTGCTCCGGCGGACCGATTCCAGCAACCCAGGTGCCGCTGGTATAGGGCACCGCCGCTGAACCCTCGACGGAGAAGTGCGCATCCAAGCAGCTGAGAATGCGCTCAATGAGTGCTTGGAAGAAGTCCTGGCCCCCAACCAACGCGATGATTTGGAGGGTCGTTTCGTTTATGTTTTTGACGGGGTAGATGCGCGCAGAGCAGCCGGAGCCAACAGCGGCATAGCGAGGGCGAGCTGATTTTGAGGTAACGCGCCCCGGCTCACCATTGAGGATCTTTAGCGTGATCTCGTGGACATACTCATGCACCGATGTGACCTCGGCAATGCAACCATCTGGTTGGGCCTTGTCGAAGTAGCGCCTAGCTGCCCCTGTGCCGAAGACGCCATAGCGGCCAGCTTGGCTGAACATGTCGATTTGATTCTCGGCGGTAAGGTGCTGGTCGCGGGCCATTCGGTGTCCCAGGAAGGGTTAGGGGTATGAAGCCATTGCACCACCTACGACGTCTCCTGAAAGTTGCATCCGCCCAGGCATCCCGGGCAGCACGAACGCAAAATTGATAGTTGACTAAGCCAACTTCCCTGAGTACGTTGTTGTGGCGCTGGCACGCGCACGACACCGTCTTCCGAAGCTCCTAGAGCAGTGCATACACCCCTTTTGGCCGATGCCTTCATCCCGGCCTACAGCAGTGGAGACGGTGACGCTGCGTACTAGGCCTTAGGACTGAAGCGCATGGTTATCGCCAGCATTCGGCCGTCCACCGTGGACGGCATCAAACAGCTCGCCAAGAAGATTCACCGCGAGCGCAACATCACCCACACCGAAGCTCTCGATGAGGCCGGCCGTCAGGCAGGCTATGAGAACTTTCTGCATGCCAAGCGACAGCTGGCGGCCCGCCAGGCCGGCAAACCTGGCAACACCACTTTCCCCGTCTATCTGTCCGTGCATTGGCGTGCGGCTCGCGAGCTCAAAGCCAGCGCCGAGATAAACATCCCGCGCTCTGGTCGCGAACTCCTATGCTTGGAGCTGAAACGCCCGCTTTCAGAAATCGTGGCCAAGCACCGCGTTTATCGGGCGCGCGGCTTGCGTGGATTCCGGATGGAGTATGCAGACCACTTGGAACACCAGACGGATGTAACGGGCCAGGACGAAGCTCGCAAAGTGCTGCTGACGGCCGCACGGTCTCTGCGTTTCATGGAATCAACAGGTTTTCAGCCGGTCTCCGTGCAGAAACACCGTGATGTCATGCGCGATCTGGATAGGTTGCCTGGTCGGGATCACGTCTCGCATTGGTTCGACCCTGCCACCGACAGTTGCATTCTGCTTGATGAACCCTACCAACGAACGCTCGATCACAAAGTCGCAGAGCGGGAGCGCTGGCTGGAGGCCCGCAATTGGCAGGAGCTCGCGCCCCAGTGGGACGGCATCTATCTCCCCGGTGAATGCCCCCCTTACCTGATCAGCCGGGATGGCGAGTTACTACAGCGCGTTGCAGACGAGCTTGCCAAGCAACCGACACTCGACATAGTTGACGTCTGGCCACACGAAACTGGGCTCTACGGGGAGGACTTCGTTAGTCCCCAGCGGCAGGTTGACCAGAAGATTCGTCGCCCGAGGCCGAGCGCATCGTGGAGAGATCACAAGGGAGCTACTCCCTATGGCGGCGCGCCTGGGATTCCATCGAGCTGGAGGCCGGCGACGGCGATGCCTATTGAGCTGCACCGGAAACTTGGCCCGCTGATGCAGAAACTATGTGCTGGATTCTCTTGGCGGGTGAGCGAGAAGATTGGTGCTGCGCGAGCTCAGTTGGAGGAATGGGCCATACACGAGCACAAGAATGATCACGCCGACGTGGTCTACGATCTCTACTACGGCGGGCCGAGCATACCTGTCTGTAACACCGATGCCGAGCGCTTTGAGGCGATATCGGAGGCCCGCGCAATAGCGGAGATTGGCTATCAGGATTGCAAGCCTCGGCGCGAGCTAATTGCGGCTCTGGATGCAGGTATCGCTGAAATGGCAAGCAAGGTTTAAGGGTATGTCAGGTGGCATCACAGCCACAGCCTGAGGTTCCCTGGGCGGCCGGCTTGTGTAGTCGGCCGCTCCCCATCGACCTCGGTAACCCGCATCCCCAGTTCGATCGCACGGATCTTCATCGCATGGATGAAGGTCATATGGGGCTCTCCTTCAGGCCAAGGCTGGCGGACGAGGATCCTTGCCAATGTATCCAAGACAGTGGACTCCACTGCCGGTGATACCCAGGCTGCGCTGTGCATGGCTTCTGCACGGCGGGCGTGGATAAGTATGCCGATCGCCTCGGTCTCACTGAGCGAGATGCCGACACTTCGCTCGACAGCGGCGACCACACCCATCACAAAACCGGTCGATACGAACTGCTCGCTGCTTAGCCTGTGACGTACTGGAAGCGCGCCTTGGTCGCGCTGGATGGCTGCACTCAGTACAGGCTCAGGGGCGTCATCGAGATCCGGCAGGCTTTCGTCGAACGGGGTGATTTTCCCGTTAGCCCCGTACGTGCCATTGCGATGCTGATCATGGTGTCCGAGTGACATGCCTTCGACCGGGGCCACAGCAAGCTTTTCAGTGGTTGCTACCGTCGCAGGGTTTGTACATCCGCGGAGCCAGGAGAGGGTGGCAGGATAGTGTGCTGGGGTAGGTTGTCGAATTTCAGAGCGCATGCGACTCGGGTTTCAGAGAAGGTGCGAATTTGATATGGTCACAACATAGCTTTCGGGCTGCCATCAAACACCTGTAGAAATAGGCCCGGATTGTGAGTGATTGAGCAAGCCACTCCGATAAGTCTTACGTGATAGGTCGAGGTGTTCGACAAAAAAGGCCGGGCAACCGGCCTTTTTTATGGCTTTCGAGTCGCATCAACGAAGCGGCTTTAGTCGCATGCACTTTGAAATCTGACATAGGTGCAGATGGGCGCTTAGTTGCGTCCCCAGGCTCAGCGGAGGAACGGTTCGCAGACGGCCTCAAACGGCGGCTCGTTGGTCGAACCTGTCGTGATCGGTGATCGTAGACCCAGGTCGTCCCGGTTGGAGAGCAGGGTGTTCTGCTCGGAGTCGAGCAGTTCGTATGCACCTAGCTCTGTAGCGCGGGCCGCGCAATCGTAGCGGCGGACCTGCAGCACCTGACTGACGCCGGTGATCCCACCGAAGGCGCGAGGGGTCGTGTAGGTGTTGCGCTGGGCGACCGTGACGATGCGGCCCTGAGCGACGATCGTGTCCATGTCCAGCTCAACTCGTACTTGTTCGGGGTTGTTGTAGATCGTTACCCAATCGCCGTCTTGACGTAGGGACGGTGAGAGCTTGCGGACGGCCGGCTTGGCTGGGCGTGCATCCCGGTTAGTGCTGGTGGCCACCGACATCACAGACTCAACCGGTACCGCGAAGTTGACCTGCTGGGCGTCCACCGTGATCAATGTGGTGATGCCGATGAGCTCTGCTGCGGAATTGAACAGACCGCCGCCACTGGAGCCAGGAGAGATAGGCGCAGAGGTTTGAAGCAGCTGCACGTCCCCCTTTCCGCGCCGACCAGACAGCAGTCCATCGGATAGAGTCAGGTCGAACCCTTGCGGTGCGCCGATGGCGTACACCCGCTCACCGATCTCGGCGCCGGTCGAATTGCCGACACGAGCCGCTGGAGCATGAAGGCCTTCAACCCGAAGGGTGCAGAGATCCCTGGACTGCTCGCGCGCGTCCAGTGTAGCCGGGTACCGTCGACCCTTCGTTTCCACGAAGAGTGCGGGGCCAGCAGTGACCACATGGCAGTTGCTTACGACTAGGCCGCTATCGATTACCACGCCGCTTCCTTGCTGCAGGTCATTTCCCTTCGCATCGGCCGCCCATACAAGTACCACGCTCGGGGAAGCAGTTCGGTAGACCTGGGCTGGGCTAAGTTCTGCAGCCAGTGAGTTTCCGGTCAGGGTGGCGAGTGCTATGGCGAGGATGAGTTTCATTGATGGCTCGGTTCTAACAAAGGAAAGCGGGGGTATGGCTTGCTTTGACTCAGATGGCTTCAGGCTGGTGATTACTCCATGCTGTCTCGCGGATCTTCCGCTCGAAGGTTGCCAACTCGCTTTGGCGCGACTGCTGCCCGTCTTCCGTGACGCAGGCGCTCCTGACCGTTGAAAGATCGACAGAACCATCAGCCATCAAGTAGGCCTGTGCGATCCGACGATTCTTTCCAGTGGACGCTGCGAGCGTTGCGAATCCGGCAATCGCTCCACATGGCTCATCGAAAACTCGGATCGTGATACTGGGCATAGTGGCTCTCTCACACTGGCGGTTAGTCGTTCGTCGGCTGGAATGGCGCCGGAATTCATCATTGCAAATGCGCGCCCCCGCGAAACTTCGTGATTTGAACACGTACTGAGCAAGAGCCGATTGCCTCAACTGGCGGGTAGTACATGGCAGTTGCGCTACATGAATGGGGGTGAAGAAAGGCTAGAGTTACGGCCCCTTTGAAAATCTAAGAACGGTTATGAGCGGTTCGCGCGCACATTGCGCTATGGGCTTGGTCGTCCTTGTTGCCCTAGGCATCGTTCCTTTTGCACCCCAACTTGGGGCGGCAATACAGGAGGGCGGTTGGATCGTACCCACCGCGAAAGCGGCAACGCCGCATCTGCCGGTAGCGTCCAGGCACGAGCCATCAGCGGCCTACATGGTTGCCGCTGATTTGGAGCTGGATGCGCCCGGCTGCATCGTAGAGGTCGAAGGCCGGGCAGTACGGCCGGAAGCGCATGCAGACGGTAGCTACCGGATCAGCCCGGTGATGGTTCTGACCGATGCTTGTTTCCCTAAGGGCAGCAGCTGAAAACGGAAGGGCCGGCATAGCCGGCCCCAGGTCTTGGATATCCCGGATCTAAATGGGATCTGCCTCTGATGCCTGTTGCGCGCTTGGCACACAAGGCAGCGAGTTCCTGGAGTCGCCGATAATCTGAATCCAGTCCTCATCCGAGCAGGTGTAGTCGGCGAACCAGGACACATGTTGTCCACGAGCCAATGCGCGATCTTTTCAGCGGTAGAAACGCCGGACTCTTCGGCGTCCCTTCGGATGTATCTTCATACATCATGAGGTGCGCGCGCTCTTCATCGCGCCAAAGAGGCATGTTTCTCTCGGGATCAGTTCGTGCGCCGCCGTACCAGGATGCGAATGTTTGGAATTTCCGCCGTTCGCTCAACGAAACCCATCCACCACTGTCGTCGTCGGCACGAAGCCCCTCGGCCCACTTCAGGGCGTGGGTATCCCATTGCCCTTGATCATCTACCGGTTGCTGCCAGTCTTTTGGAACTCGACGTACTACACCGCCATCTGGAACTCCTTATTGCCGAATTGTGAAACGGAATTAGTTCTACGCCCCAACCACCAAGTCGCCAAGATCTCCGGCGAATGCCGCCACGCGTTTCAGGACCGCAGCTGCAGCGGGGTCTTGAACGTACGCGTGCAAGGCTTCGCGGCTGATACGTTCAGCAGCACGGGCTTCGGTGACCCAGCTGATCGCGTCGCGTGCAATCACCGGCTCCATGATCGCGCTGTCTGGCGGCACGATCTCGAACTCGACGCCAGTGTCGAAGTTGTAGTTTGCTCCAATTCGCCGGACAGATCCCAGCCTGCCGCCGGCGATGCATGCCGCGAGGATGCAACCCTCCATGGGATTCGAGGCCGATCCGGAGACGCGAATCCCCTTACTCATGGCCTTACCCACCCACGACAATCCAGGCAGGTCCGCCAAGCTCGCCGGCATGCGCATGAGGGGGGCATGGATGATGTCCGGTGCGTTCAGGAGGATGCAGGCATCACCATCGACGATGGTGGCAGGGGTTTGATGGTTGATGATCTCAGCATATGGACTGATGCGGCTCTGGGAGCCTTCCGTTCGAGCGAGGCTTATCTGGATCGGTTGTTCGCGCTCGAGGAGATCGGCTGCCAGTTGCAACCAACGGCCCTGATCGATGGCCAGCTCTTCAGCGCCAATTACGAGCACGTGGAGGGACGGCTTGTGTACCAGGTCGGGCGCTGCGCGCGAGATCCCGTTGGCCAGGCTGAAGGCCGCGGCCAGCAGCGGAGTTACGCTGCCAAGGTTGGCGGCCAGATTTGCGTTGAGGGGGTTGTGCTCGAGAGCAATCGCCAACGCTTCGGCGGTGGAAGCTGCCTGAAAGCGACTACTGGACTGGGACATCATTGGCGTGGGGGTTCCTTGTAGTGATACACGCGCTGTATAGACGCGCATGAAGTGGCTGGGCCGTTCTGACAACCAAGGCCTAGAGAGACCTTGTTGGCGTGCTGATAGGCTGCCAGCTTGGCACTCACCCGAAAGTTGCGAAGGGGAGCCCCTAGCTTGGGCACTGATCATCGACTGGCGGGCATTGCCTTAGTGGTGGTTGAATCTCCGGCTTCTGAAGGTTGCCCATGCAGCGGCACGAAGCTTCTTTGCAGTCCATGCAAGTTGCGTGGCCATTCCTCGCCGCTGCTCGCCGGGTTAGCACTCGCGGGGACTGGTTTGTGACGCCGCGCGTATTGGAGCGCCCAGTTACACCGTCTTAGGCAGCGACCGGCAGGCTTTCGGTTATGCATTCCATTGTCACCGCCTCGCGGCGAGCAAACAGCTCGACGGATTGAGGGTCGGTTGCGCCTGCCATGCCACGAGCGTGCATGTGGGCGACAAAGCGCGCGAAATCCATGTCGGGCCTACCGTAGGGCGCCACTTCTCGCAGGTATCTATCGTTCCGTACCGTCTGGACGTAATGGTCCGCCGAGACCTCACCACGGCCCAGGCTTGCCAGCAGTGCCGAGTTACGCTCGAAGTGCGGCCTCACCTGCGAATGGAGGTTAGGCAACGTGTACAACTCACCACTCCCATTTGGCCACACAGCATGGCCGCTGAGCATGCTTCCGATCGCCTCGCCACGTGCTGATGCAGGCGCAGCGATTGCGAGGTACTGCCCGCCAGTCACGTCGATCCACGCATGGCCGCCTTCATCGGCCAGCAGGGGGAACTCGTGTTGGCCAGCGCCAAACACGGCCCATCCATTGGTGTTGGGGAATGCCTTGAAGAAGCGGACAGCAACGACGCCTTCAATGGATGTCCCTCGCCAGATGGGGTTGCGCAAAAGGTCGCCTGCGCTTGCGAAAATGTTGTCGGCGTCGATGCCGTCGTCCAGAGCCTGCAGGTGGGCCATTACGTGCCCATTGCGGACGCTTAGCAGATACATCGCGCCCTCCTGGATTTGAACGTGCTCAGCAAAGTTCAGCCCCCCGACGATGCACGCGCCCCGCTCACCGAGTTGGCGAATCAGAAGGCGGCCGGAAAGCGGGGCGGTGTTGGCTGTCATGGCTTAGTCGTCTCGGTTGATGGTTCAATCCTAACGATCACTCTCTGCCGCGAAAGTTGGGAGTTACCACGTCCAGAAACGAGCAAGCCCGGCATTGCCGGGCCTACTGTTACTTCTTGGGAGTGATCGTCACTGGCTTGTTTGGATCATCCCAGTAGCTTGCGAACGCTCTGTTGAACTGATCTGTCTTGGCAGCCAGGGTCAACCTGCCGGGCCACTGCCCGCCGCACCTGACATAGGTGTCCTGGCCCGATCGCATGGTTTCTACTGGATTCTTGCCGTACTTTTCCTCGCAGCTCCAGGCGAAGAGGCGGTACTGATCATCTGTCAGGGTGCCGGAGCGATAGTCCGATTGGATCTGGACAGAATACGGGGTATCCCGTTCCGACCATATGACGCGGTCGGCAGTACCGATCACAGCAAGGACCAGGGCGGCAAGTGCCGTAAAGGCAATGATCCGATCAAGGCCACGAATATCTCCGACTGTCAGCTGACGATCCACAGGGCAGCAGACCAATCGCCAGAGCGCCGCGAAGAAGATCTCGATGGCAATTGCGAACCCACTGATCGTCCAGAACATTGCCCAGCTGTTGAACAGGATGGACATGGCGGCGGCGACCAGGATGATGAGCACGCTTGCCATTTCGTTCCAACGTTTCAGAGGCGATGGTGCGCGGTCTGTCGTTGCGGATGAGGGATTGGGGGAGGGTGATGAGCTCATATTCATGGGGCCAGTTTATGGGATAGGAAAGGATCACGTCTCAACTGTCGAAGATCGGTGCAGACTGAAGGTCTACTTTTGTCGGTGCTGCTTAGGCGCTGGGGGTGGCCTGGCGGTACTTCACACCGATGTCGTGCTTGACTGCCAAGCCCTTGCGACGGGTCAGCACGAAGCCGTTGGCGAGTAGATCCTTGGCCCGCTCCTTGGCCATCGCCAGCGCCACGTCCAGGGATTCAGCCGGGGTGGTGGTGCGGCACACGAAGCGGTCTTCCATCAGATCCCATTGCCTTGGACCCAGGAAGTCGATGTGCAGCTGGCGCTCCCCAATCTCCTTGGCGTTCTCAAAAATCCAAGTTGCAGAAGTGGGCGGGATTTTCATCAGTAGCTCGGTGGTTTCGTTGACTACATCACACCACGGAGATCGATCTGCAAAAGTTGGATTCTCAGAAGAAGATGAGCCTGCCTAACCGGCACTTAGAGCCGGCCTTTCGGTTGCGCCGATGCCGGCTGTTGTATACCGCCGCCTGGAAGCGAGGGAGCATGGCAGCGGCCTTGTCGACAAGGTGCGAAGCGGCGCGTTGCCGCAATAGTGCCTCGGCCAACGAGAGTGTGATTTTGCGGCTGAACACGCCGCCCTCAGATGTGATCGCAAATCCCTTCTGAGCGAGCTGCCGATGCTGCTCCAGCAGCCAATCGTGGGCGTTCTGAAGCGAGTTGCAGTGATGCATGTCGCTGGGCTTGAGGATCACCGCAGTGCCGTCAGCGTTGTAGCGCTGGCGCTGGGCGATGAAAGAGGTGTGACCGCGTTGCACCAGGACCAGCTTGTGGGTTCCGTGGCGTTCTGGCGATTGGTATATCCAGAGTCCAGATGACATCGTTTCGATTGGACATTGCATAGGGAAGCCCCTATATCAACACGCCTGGGGTGGATCTGATGTTGTCAACTAGGGTCGTTCCGGCCCTAGTTGAGCGACAAAGCTGTGCGGATGGTCTCGCGCCGCCCGCCGGGCGGGATGATCTCAGAGGATGGCAGGGCCGATCGTTTCTCTGGCGCTCGTCCATGGTGCGAGCTTGGCTGGCGCCACGTCAGTCACCGTAATGTCGTGATCACCGACGGCACCGGTCGTGTGAGTCTGGGCCCAGCCTTGTGAGAGGAGCTCCTCGTACTTGGTACGCAGCCATGCCAGGGTCTCAGGAAGTTCATTCCACCCGAAGTTATCGAGGTCGTCAGAATCTACCTCAGTAGTACCGGGGAGAACCTGACAATGCTGGCCGCTGGTGACAAGACTGCTGCCGGCGATGTTTAGGCGAAGTAAGCACTTGTCGCCTCCACTGAGGAAGTGCCAAGTGGCCACGCAATGCTTGTCCATTCAAAGCAACCTTGATCTATGGAAATTCAGGTAAAGAGGCATACAGGCGCTCCTCAGGAGGACCTCCATGTGTTCCGCGTCTTTCAAGAATATAGGGACAAGTGGTGCTGAGAAGTTGGCAAGTATCACGACATCCTGTTGTCCAGATGGGACGGCAAGTGACCGATAAGTACGCGCTGCTTTGTTTCATCGGCGTGCAGGTATACCCGCAAGCAGCGTGACGGATCCCGCGTACTGCTGCCTTGGACATGTAGATCCAGCGGGTAGGTGTGACCGTCCACCTTCACACGATAGGCCGGCCCGTACTTTGAGCTGTCAACAGCCATGCCGACAGGGCCGAAGGTAAGATGGTTGTCGCGGAGGAAGTCCTGCCAATGCTTCAGGTGACCATCGCGATCGCCGAAACGCATCTCCCAGTAGTGATCGGACAAGGCTTGCAGAGTCGTAAAGACAAGGGTCTGTTCCTGGAAAGTGTCCTTGCACTCGTTGGCCGCCTTGATGGCCCGTGCGGAGACTACGACGCGCGGCCGCAGCGTCTTGGCGAACCTCGGAAGATGATCAAACGATTCCGGTAGCGTCGCCGATTCGGCGGGAACATCAACGACCTCATCGCCCAGTCGCAGCTTCAGTGCCCTGATCGTATGCAGCGCCTCACGGAGATCGGAGTCGGCTCGAGCGAGCTTCTGGTGGGCCAGCTCAAGATCATCCTGAGCAATGGCCAGCATCTCTTCGGCATCGGTATCGACTTTAGATACCACCATCTGCTCATCTGCCTCAGCTACCGGGCCCATCGATGCGGCAGATGCGGAGCCTTGTCGCCGCGCGGTGTCGACCTGGGCGGCCCGGATCTGCTGCCGCACCTCTGAGAACTCGGGCAGCCTGACCTTCCGAGCCGTCGCTGCGCGGATTGCCGCTTCCATCTCCCCGGCAGAGGCAAAGGGCATAGTTGTCGGGGCGGCGGCCATCGACGGGAACAGGTGGACCTCGCCTTCCGCAGGCGCAACACCGAAGCGCTTGGCGTACTGACCAGCTTGGCTCTCTTCCAGGTGGGCATGGACAGTCGTCCCGACCAGGTGCGGGGGGATGTCAGGGCAAGTGCTGCCGGCGGTCACCAAGAAGCCCACGGCCCGGAGCTTATCTCCGGCGATGTTGCGGAAGGCGAAGAAGTCCATTGAGGACTGCAGCAGCCAAACCTCACGAGGGTCTCGCTTGATGCTCAACAGCTTTCCAGTGGACAGCCAGCGTTGGGCAATCCCGGGCACGGAGTAGGGCACATCCCCGAGGTTCTTGGAATGGTCGACGGCGATGAGTCGGATGCCAGCCCCGCCCTGGTCGCCGTTCCTGATCAAGGTGCCTTCCACACGCCAGCGCCGGCCAGCGATTCGTCCGTCTGGGTGCTCGAAGCGGAAGGCAAACAGGCCGCCCAAGAATTCTGTTTCCAGACGCAGTGAGTGGTGGTTGAATTCGTGGTTCCCTTCGCGCCATCGCGTCGGCATGGAAGTGCCGAGCTTGTCCTCAAGCCATGCGAACGTGATCTGCTGCAGCTCACTGATCGCATCGGCGCGGGCGTCCCACTCGATCTCGACGATCCGATGGGACGTTCCAGCTGGCGCCACCTGGCTCCGGCCCTTGACGAGGCCGGCACCCTGCAACTTTGGATTCAGGCGTGCTGTCACCGGCTTCTCTTGCTCCGGCCGCAGGGCTGTCACAGGTTGAGCAAGTGGCAGCTGTCCCCATCGGACAGCCGCTCGCATCGCCTCATCTTGCGCTACCTGATAAGACACATTGCCCTTTCCCTTTGTGTGCAGGATGGGGGTGAGTTCGCGGAACAGACGGCAGAGTTCAGTGCGGTCTTCTTCCGAGCAGGCAGCAAGGGAATCTGCGATCGCGCGGGCAATCCTCTGTTGGATCGTTGATTCCTTGCATGCTCTGGCCATGGCCAGATTGATCAGTGTGGCCCGTGCGTGGTCACCGTTTTCCCTATAGTGTTCAAGGAGCGGTTGTAACTGCCATGACTGGCCCTTCTTACAAGCTCCCTCCATCAACTCGACCCATGCTGAGTTGTCGAGCTTTCTCCAGCTGGCGTTCGGGGGAATGGTTCCCACCATTACGTTGAGGACCAGACGACTCTCCAGCTCGATTACCTGGAGTTCATACCGATTTCTCCGGGGGTCGGTCGAGATGACAACCAGCTCCTTGGAGCCATGCTCGATGAGATCGCCGACCGTAGGTTCCGGGCGATTGTGCTCCGCAACGCGTTGGAGGATATCTTCGTCTGCGGGCCAAAGAGTCTTGAGCGCCGGTAGAGCATCGTCTAGGTCAACAATGGCGCCGGCGCACTCGATCAACCCCTTGCCGTCCATGTGATCCATGAGCAGGGCGCCAGCAAGCCATGGGGCGGCCAGGTCCCAAACCGAACGGACTTCTGGGTCAAGGGCCTCGAAACCGGCTCGAACTACCTCCGCTTCCATTACCAACGAGTTGGACACTGCCTCGATGTATCGTTCCGAATAACCGCCGTTCGATGGATCTTTTTTCTCAACGCAAGCCAAAGCCATCGAAAGGAATCGATACGCCCATGAGAGAAGGGGGAATGAGCACAAGAAGCCGCGCCGCCCCAGCCACATCTGCCCAAAGGCTGCCGCAATACCAGATTTCAATGCGAACGTGATCTCACGTCGTCTTAGAGCATTGATTAGATCTATAGGGTTTGCATGCTTTTTCAGGCCAGGCTTCAGGAAGCCATTTCCAACAAGTGAGAGGAGCAGTGGACCTTCACCACTAAAGGGGCCGTCCAAGCACGCGACGCATCCATTCAACGTCGTCATCACAAAGCCGCTGGTTTTAAACCCCCATTGCACGGGCGCACCCATAGGTGGTCTGTACCTTTGCCAATTCTTGCCCATCAAGTCCCCCCTTTCGTTCTACTGACCGGCGCCATCGTGTCGCCCGGTTTGACATGGCCAAATTCAGCTCAAAGCCGTATGGCCCGCTCTACTGCTGTGCGCCCTCGCGGCAGGCCTGCCTCAGAAGAGGTGCCGCCCGGCTACCGCTACCGCAATGACGCACGCGGAGGGAACCAGGGCGGTTACATCGGTGATGCCGGGCCAGTAATCAACATACCGCGTCCAGGCCGCTCGGCAGAGCAAGCCCACCGATGCAGCTGACACCACGCAAAGTCCGACAAAAGCCGCCGTGGCCCACTGGGGATCTGGAGTGAACATGGTTGCCGCTGTGAAGGCTGCAGCCAGCATTGAGATCAATAAAAGGGCCCAATGGGGAGGTCTCCAGGGGGCGATTGAATCTTGCTTGAGAGGATTTTTGTTCATCGGCTGCAATGTTCGCTTGCCAGCCCGTCAAGTGGAGCGCCCAACCGTGGCCGGTACACCATCGGTTAGGAACCCCTGTAGGTGGTCAACGGTGGTTGTGTGTCTACGGAACCACTCATGGGGCCGAGCTAGGCCGCGGTCGGAAGCTCTTGCTCGGGTGACCCAATGTAGTTCCCGCTCGCGTCGAGGGCGTACACCTCGGTGACATTGAAACCAGCAAAGCGGACGGTCAGGTTGACCGCATGGGTTTGCTGATCATCATCGTCAAGGCAATACACCTTGCGCGACCAAGTATCCCCCGGCAACGTGTAGTCCCATCCAGTAGCATCCTCGACGGTAACCCCCTGGCCGAATTCGTAGCCTTGATAAGCCTTGTCTGCCAGGAGGCTGCGGATCCCGTTGGGTCGGTCATGTTCGAGGATAGAGGCGATGCAATCGGGACCGCCGCTCAAAACCAGGTCTGCCAAGGCTTCCGGAATAGAATGGACCGCGGCTACAGCCTCGGGCAGGGTGAGGTCGTGGTCTGCTACGAGTGCAACAACCAGCTTGCGCTTGAAGGCGCCCATCCTGCGGCGCACTCCGTTTGCTGCCATCTGGATTAGACCTACGTGTGTGGCGGCACTGAATGGCTCGTGGCGCGTGATCCCGGAGTAGGTTCGACCATCGGTCCCGGTAGCGTAGCCTCCCTTCGGCGGTGCATCTGCAGTAACGGCGCAGTGGCACGGGTCGCTGGTCTGCTCACCCCATTGAACGACCACAAAGTTCGCCCCATCCAGAATGGTAGAAACTTCGTTCTGGGAGGGTACCGACTTCGACATGATGTGCCCCTGATGTGACCTTGAGTGTGCTGAAATTTTCGCAGAGCACGCGATGGCTAAAAGTTGTAAAGCGATCACCAAGGTCGAGCTGCCTTGCGAATACATCGAGCAGATCGCAGAAGCAATCAACCGTGATGCGATCTAGCGACCCCTAACCAGGACAAGGTAGAAATAGGAAGTGCGACATCACATCCTTGAGGGCTTCATTGGCACGTGCGTAGCGCGGTGACCTATGGGGTCAGAGAATGAAGAGGCCGCCAATTGGGCGGCCTCACTGGTTCTGCTTCTCTCGGGAGCTGCAGGTGACAAGGCACTCAGGAGATATTTATAGCTGGATTGCCCGCCACCGCAGAGCTGTCCTGAGTCGGCTGGGGATAGCTCGATGGCATTACACCCTCGCAGATGCACGCGCCTGTCTGATGCTAGTTTCTGTCTAAATTGAGAAGCGCACGAGCCTTCGCGTACTTGCGCCGCAACCTGGCTGCAAGTGCTGGATCAAGCAGAGCCAGACGTTCGGAGTCGTCGTTGTCATCCACGTCAGCGTTCTTCACCCGGTGAGGGCGAGGGCGCTGCCGTATTGCTGCATAGTAGGCCTCGACATTACTGTCCTTCCTGGTCAGCAGTTCGAGGTCCGCGACGAACTCTGCGTCGAAGGTGGAATTGATTTCCGCAGCGTACTCAGGATGGTCTTCCTTGACGTCATGCACCCAGGCCAAGGCGCATGCCACCGGATCATCTTGCACCGCGGCAGCCACCCTGCGGACGTGCTCAAGGTATGGGCGGCCCGCCTGATCCAACTGGTTGGCATGCGCCCGCTCGGCGATCGACCTTGCCCTGCGAACGATCTCCGGTTCATCTTTGATGATCATTGGTCACTCACGGGAGAAGGAGGCGTTCCATTGTCGGTAATGCACTCCGCTGGCGGGCAACCTTGACGCGATCAGCAATTGATTGCCGTTCGGTGGTCATCGGGTGCATTCGCAGGAGAATGGTGCGCAGGAGGGTTTTTCAGTCACCGCCAGAGAGCTTGAAGTTGCGCCGGCCCTTCCCGAACTGCGCCAGAACCTCCTGCAGCGCGGGAAGGTCATCTTTGTCGACCTGCAGCGACAGGAACTTCACAGTGATCGACTTCTTCCAGCGGTTGAAGTGCGACTGTGCCGAGCGCCCATCACGATCATTCGCGCTCTCGAACACGATGCCGCCGGTCACCACAATCTTGTCGGCGTCGCTGATATTGAGCAGATCGAAGTCCTCGACCGCAACGCCATTGATCGACAACTCGTACTCTTCCCAGTAGCCATCGTCCCAGTCGGAGTTCTGCCAGGCTTTGAATTCTGCACCCGTCATCTTCACGAGATGGACTCCTCTGCCGGGTTGGCCAGCAGCCAGCCATCTACCGCACCGAGCAGGTCGGTCATGATGGCGGGGCGGCTACGAGCTGCGTCGATGATGCGGATCCGCGCAGGATCGGCCATTGCACGCTCCAGAAATCCGTTGCGGACGCGGTTGAAGAACTCATCGGGCTCGGCCTCAATGCGGTCAACAGCCAGTCCACGGTGGGCAGCACGCTGGCGCCCAACGGCGACCGGGGCGTCCAACAGGATGGTCAGGCCCGGCGTCATTCCTACGAATGCCTGTTCGAGGACATTGATGTAAGGGGCTGGCACGCCGCGGCCGGCGCCCTGGTACGCATAGGAGGAATCGGTAAAGCGGTCACAGAGGACCACGGCGCCGCGCTCAAGCGCGGGCGTGATGACTTCCGCCAAGTGCTGGGCGCGAGCTGCGAACAGCATCAGTAGCTCGGCTTGCGGCGTGATTTCCTGATCGATCAGGCTGCCACGGATGATTCCGCGGAGCATTTCGCCAAGCGGGGTTCCGCCCGGCTCGCGGGTGGTGACCACTTCGTGGCCGCCGGCCTCAAGGGCTCCTTTCAGGACATCAATCGCGGTGGTCTTCCCAACGCCTTCGCCCCCCTCAATCGTGATCAACCGGGGGGCAGTAGTCAGCAGCGTCATTTGAGTTTGCTCAGTATTGGACGCCCTAATTCTCTCAGGAGCGGGGGCTCCAACAAGTTGCGCAATTGCCGAATCAAAGCTTGGTGCTGGTGGTGGTTCCCAGCTTGCGGTCCAGTTTGGCCAGTCGGTAGGCGGTCGGCATGGCGACTACGAAGACAAAGACGAAGGCCACGAACATGGTGAACAGCAGCATCACAGACCAGCGAAGAAGGAAAGGGTCACTGGACTGGAACCCATATGCCGTAGCGATCGATGAGCCGAGGAACAAGAGCAGGCTCATCAGCAAGCCCAGGCAAAGGTACTTCATCGAGCCAGTGGAAAGGATCCCATAGAGGGTGGACAGGGTTGCTCGGATCATTTCAATTCCTCTCTGTTATGCACTGCCGGTATGGCCAAGGCTGCCGGCGCTTGCTGAGACCCTATGCAGACTGCGGCGCGCTGGGCGCACAATCGTCCTGTGCAGGGTACTTTGGTACTGGTATTGGGCACATCGCTACGGTACCAGTTTCGACGGCATTCTCAGTGCCCGCTTTGACAGATTCCAGCAGCCGAAAAGCTACCAGCTAGCCCATAGGCCGGCCTCCGGTATGGGTCGCGTCCTGCAGCCAGGTGCGCAGGGCGGGGTAGCCACCGGGCCTGCGGGGGTTCTGGCACATCCCCGCATGCATCAGCCCGTTGATACCCAAGTAGGCGGAAGCCTGTAGCCAAAGACGAATGGTCTGGCCGTCGCCGTCGTATTCCTCATCCAGGATGATCAGCTCTTGTGGCAGCCCAAGATGGACGCCAGCTGCCCAGGCCCAAGCAGTGGCCTCGGGATCGCTGCACTGGATGACAGCCCGCATCAAAGGGGAATCTGGCTCCACCTCTAAAGTGGTGAGCGAGTCCAGCATGGCCTTGGTCCCCATGTACAAGTTGCCCGACATGAGGTGACGGTAAGCCGGGGGGACACATGCAATGTGACCAGCTTCGTGGAGCAGGTTGGAGACCCGGCAGGACGGGGTAATACGGAGCGCCCCCTCAACTATCTCAACGGAGTCCAGAAACGCGGCTGGACTGACGAAGGGGACAACCTGGACAGGGATCCCGATCTGGCGCAAGAACGCGATCGTCTCGGGAACACCCTGGCAGAGGTCGATCGACTCGAGGGCAAGGTCCTGAAGGGGGCTCAATTTCACAAGGGATACCGAGTTGCGCGTTTGTGTGGTGTCTGGCTGTAAGGGTACCGGGGGGGCCGATCCGTCCAAAGTTGGTCCGTACTGCAGGACCCGGATCGGAGTCCAAGCCTTGGCGGCTATCTGGCCGGTGTCGTCGTCCGGTAGAGCACCGTAGAGATGGCGCCCGTCCCTTTCCAGCCATCTGAGATCGAATCGAACTCGGACCGGTCGAGTAGCACGCGATCCAGCCAGACGCGTTCGATGCCTTCGCTGTCCACCTCGCGTCCAAGGATCCGGGCGGTGCGAATGTGCCTGGAGCCATCCACCTTCAGGGCGATGGAGTCATCGCCCAAGGATGCGTGGATCGTCTTCAGTTTCTCTATGGAGGTTTTCAACCCTTAGCCCCGGTCATCATTGTTAGGCCGCCAAGGGTACGCCGCGCAGGAGTTCGCGAAAGTTGTGCCCCTCGAAGCCTGCGCGGGCTTTCAGGTCACTGACGAAGCTCGCCATGATCTGGTCGAGATGGATGAATTCCATTTGCTCCGTTTCCGGGGTTAGGAAGTCGATGGCAGCGCCAGCGCTATCGCCCTTCATCATCGTCATCTGGTGCTGGTACTCATCGATGCTGCCGCGCAGGTTCACGCACTCGAACTCAACGAGCTTGGTTTGCTGAGGACGAAGCAAGCGGCGCATCATCTGCTCTTCCTTCGTGTGGCTCCAGTCGCGGGTAGCGAGGATGCCCCGGGAGGCCTGCCAGAGGTTAAGGCCCTTCTCTACACAGTCCTTGCTGGCGACCATGACCGGCGCATCGCCGAATCGGAATCGACGGTTCATGTCCTTGGTGCGGGCGTTGATGGTCTGCTTGCCATGGAACGGCACCGCCTCAATGCCGGCCGCTTCCAACTCGCGGACGTAGATGCCAACAGAGGTTGGCGAGTCGGCGTAGCAGATGGACTTGTGCCCCTCTGCAGTCCACGCCTTCAGCCTGGACAGCACATAGCGCTGCTTTGAGGTCAGAGGGCCATAGGACGGCACTTCAACCTTGCCCTTGCCGATGAACTGCGGCGTATTGCAGGCGCGCTCCACCGCGCCGATACGTGCAAGCAGGGCCACGAGGTTGAGGTTCTTCCCGCGCTTAGCCGCATCGTCGTGTGCTGTCCGGTACCAGGTCGTGAACTCGTCTGCGATGGTCAGGTAATGAGACAGGTGAGCGGGGTCCCAATCGATCGTAACGGGGGTGATGATCGGATCAGGGGTATTGAAGTGCGCGCGAACCTTCGGTTCCTTTTCGTGGCGGCGCTTCAGCAACGGCGCCGCCCATTCCCGGAGAACTTCGATCTTGGCAATCTTCGGGACCTGTCGTTTGGCACCAACTTGCATGCCATCTTCCCACTCGCGGGTAACCCATTCGGTCACCACGTGTCGTTCTGCAAAGACCGTGGTACCGCGACCTGCAGCGGACATCGATTTCCACAGGCGAGCTTCCATGAACGGGTGATGCCGGCCGTAAGGCTGCACCGCCGTGCCGTCGCCAAAGGTCCACTGGGTAAGCGGAAGCATGTCCTGCACGTAGTTTGCCTGCGGCGTACCGGTCATAGAGAAGCGGCGGCGAGGCGACAGCATTGCCAGGGCGCGCGACTGCTCGGTGTCGGTGTTGCGCAACAGGTGCGCCTCATCGGCCGCAACCAGACTCAGACGGCGGCGGAGCAGCCGAGCAAAGGTCCGCCGGCCGGCACCAGGAACGACAGAGCGCCGCAGCGTGTTGTAGCTGACGATATTTATCTTGCGCAGGCTGGCGCATTGTTCCGGCGTCTGGATCACCTGCCAAAGCGAGGGATCAACCCCGGACTCCTGCAGCTGCATGACCAGCTCATCCACCAGGCGGCTTTCGACGACGATGCCGTTGTGGTGGCCGCCGGCCAAGGCCAGCGCGATGGCCAGCCGGCCTTTACCGCAGCCCATGCGCCACGCGCTGAGGCCATGGCGACCCATCAGCAGCTCGACCATGTCTTCGGTCTGGTAATCCCAGCCGGTGACCGCGAAGGCGCCGCAGGCGATCAGGTGGGCCCGGATGGACCGTGCCAGCTCCGGAAACTTTGCCTCGCGTGAAGCATGGGCCTCTCGCCAGCCGTCCTGGCAGGACACCTGCGGCAGGTCGAAATCCGCGCGGACCTCATCCTCACGGAGCACCACTTCAGCGCCACCAGCACGTAGCAGGTAGTCACCTTCAGAGCGGGCGGTGATCTCCACCTTGTCGCCTGCCTTGAGCAGCGGAGAACCCCATACCTTTGGATTGAGCATGCGCTTGTGGCGCACAGTGGCGAGCCCGTCGGAGTCCACAGCGCCCCCCATGACCACATGGCCATAAGGAGTGCTTTCAACCGCATAGCGGCGGATGCGCTTGCGGAGGTAGTTGATCAGCCCCGGGTCCATTGCCGGCACACCGCCAACGGTTTCAACCTGCTGCTCCAACCAGCGAAGGCATGCAAGCGGGTCGTGCTGCAGGAGGATCACCTCTACATCCAACTTGCCCTGACCGGTGTAGCGCACGCCATCGGGGTACCGGTGACCTTCAAAGTACGCGACCGGTTCGCCGAGAACGCGGTTCATCACCTTGGCTTCCATCAGCGCGCAGCTGAACTTGAAACCGATGCGGCGCCCATTGTGGACGATGCGCACGGATGTGCTTCCAGTCACCTCCCCCGTGATGCTGGGGGTGTTCGCCTCCACGGTTGTGCGGGAGAGTGGCCGCGGCGGCCGGGCATTCTCGGCCAGGTCCATGCCGTCGAACTGCGGCAGCGGGCCATCCAGATGGTCAAGGCGTACGCCTTGGCAGGGATGCCCTGCTTGGCCTTGCCGAAGACCAGCAGGGACACGTCGACCTGAGTGCCTTCGTGCGCGAAGCAACCGGCCGGCAGCTCGATGAGTGCCCGCAGACGATCTTCCATCTCCAGGGTGGGTTCGGCGAAGGCTTGCGCGGCGTACGTCGCAGGCAGCACCGCCACAACTATCCGTGCCGCCTCCAAAGCTTGGTGCAGGGCATAAACGTGGCTGTTGGCGGCCGAGCTGGGGCCGTACTTACCCCACGTCGTACAGGTGAAAGGCGTCAGCGTGGGGGCGTCAAGGTGGATGGAGAAAGGGGGATTGATAACAGCCGAATCGAATCCACGAGGGGCAATCGTTTCCATGCCGGCGTTGATGAAATCGGCATCGAATCCAGCGGCATCAGTCGCAGCAATCAAAGCATCGATCGACATGCCATGCACGTCGGCGCCTGCAATGCTGTGACGAGCGGGATCGGCGAACTGAAGCAGACGACCGGTACCGACGGAGTTGTCCAGCACGGACACTTTGCGGTCAGCCGATGCGGACGGCCCAACAACGGCCAGCTCCCAGACCACACGGGCAAGCTCATCGCCAGTGAAGAACTGGGATAGGTTTTCCTGACGCACCGCATGGAGGCCGGCCAGGCTCCCCGGACGGCGGGACTGGCTGCCGAGGCTGCGGATTTCGCGGAGGGGCTGGTACCAAGTGGTCATGCGCGGTTCGTCGTGTTCGAGGACACAACCACGATGACAGACGCGCCGCCCCTTAAAAGTTGGCGGCGCGCGTTAGGCTCAGGCGTCGTCCTGCGGGTACTCAGCCAGAAATATGTTCACGGCGTTTGCAAACTCTTGCGGCAGGTACAGCTTGAAAGCCTCGTAGCCGAGGACGATATCGACACCGTCACCAAGATTCACACGCTCGCGACTGACGATGTTGCGGTTTCCAAACTCCTTTAGATCCTGACACAGGTTGTCGAACGCATAGCCGAAGCCAGCATCTACGCCATTGTCGATCATCACCTGCTGCATGGCGCTTCCTAGTTCATGCAGTTTGCTGTTGTAGGAGAGGCGGCGGGCTCCGTCCCTCTTGATCGTGGTCCATATCCGTATCACAACCTCAACACGGCCCTTCACGCTTCGCATTTCCGGATTGCTTTGACGATGCATCCCGAAATAGCTGCGAATCGATTCAGCGTGTTTCATGTTTGCGGCCCGTCGCTGTGCGGCGGGGTCAAACGACTTGTAGATTTCTCGCCAAAGAGCGATCGGGCTGAAGAACTCGATAACCTGCTGATGGCGCTGTTCACTGACCGCATCATCTAGGCGACGGTTTGGATAGTAGGCCCGGGAAACGAGCTGCTGGCCACTGACGCGAACATCGAGTAGTGAGGCAGTGAACGGCGCACCGTCTACGCTGAGCGCATGGCGTGCGTACTCCTCGACTCGCCCGACATATGCGGTGAATTTGTCGCTGGTCATTGCGATGCCGTCTCGGCCTGCAATGTCGATCTTCTGGAAGGTTGAGAAGCCACTTCCGTTCATCTGCGCATTGATTCGTTCCAGCTTCTGATCAACGTCCAGGCGCAATGCAAGCTCCGCCCGATACGCACCCTCCAATGCGATGATGGGAGCCGGGATGTCGCTGTTCGGACTCGACGCAGCGGCTGCATCGTCGGAGACCGTTGACGCGAAGCGGCCTTCGTTCTGGCTGGGGGCGTCGAAAAGATCAAGGTTCGTCATGCGCTGCTCTGGGTTTCCGGATCGTTGGGGCTATCTCACCATTCCAGCGGAGCCCAAAAAGTTGCATTCCCAGATGCCGGTAATGAATCGCCGACGGCAGCCGCCTTGGCGGCATGGATAGCCCATTCGCACGTCCGACAGCCTCATCGCAGCGGGAACAGCTTCCCTTCGTGGATTGCGAACTCTGCGATCGTCCGCCCGTTGCCGACGATCGACCAGACCTCAGCCCCCGGTCGTCCGGCGATGGCTGTCTTGATGCACAGCACGCCGAGGTAGGAGCTGCGCGCGGTCTTGAAGGTGGCCACCGTGATGTCGTCCTCGATGGTCGTTTTGTCCAGGGTGAAGTGGCGCCCCTTGACTTCGATTTTGTTGCCGGCCTTGACGAAGGATGAGAGCTGGGTGCCCATTGGATCTCGCTGAAAAGGAAAGACGCCATTCCAGCACGCGGTAACCGCCGTCAAAATTGGCCGAGCTAGACCATCGCGGGGGCCTAATTCCTGAACGATACTTTTCCGATCAGGGATTGGTGTCCACTAAGGATCGCCACGCACAGGGCAGCAGATGCAACCCGTACCGCCTCCGCCGACACACTACGAAATGCTCCAGGTTGCTGAGGATGCTGACGCCGCGGTCATCCGCGCGAGCTTCAAAGCGCTGGCCCAGAAGTACCACCCGGATCGCTACAAGCCCACAGCGGAGGGGGAGTACCGCCTCAGGGGGATCAATATCGCATTCGCGATCGTCGGCGATGCGGACAAGCGAACTGACTATGACCGATATCTGGCAGGCCAGCGGGCAGACGCTCAAAGGCAGGCTGCGGCTGCAGTTCGGAGCGCCGAGCAGGCCAAGGCGAAGCTGCAGCAAAGGTTCGGCGAAGCGCCGCCATTGAGGGCACCAGCGCCGCCACACATTCCCATCGCCACGAGAGAAGCCCCGGCTCCGGTCATGCATGTGATCATCCAAACCCACAGCCGACGCAGGACACGCGCCCGCACCGGACTGCTGATTCTGGCCGCCGTAGTGGTGCCGCTGGTGTTCGGCCTCCGAGATAGGCTGGACTGGACCTGGCTACGTTCCGTTCTCGGCGCGCCTGCAGCTGGATTGAACACAAGCGGCCCGGGCGCAGGGGGTTCGGGTTCGAGATGGTCTGAGGCCACGGCGGAGTGGCAGCGCACGCATAGGGAGTTCGCTTCGGACCCGCATCGCCTGCGGAGCATGCAGTCCGCAATTGATCGCATCGACCTAGAAACGGGCGGATCCTTGCCGGACAAGGAGTTGATCGCCCGCGCGCAACGCGAGGCCTACCGCGCGACTGGCTGGCGTGGATCAGGCAACGGTCACCAAGGCGCAGATGGCCCTCATATTCGCAGCCAGCACGGCCCATAAGGGCAGGGTGGATTCGTGCAGGGCAGTGCTGGCGTGGCCACGCAGTCTTGGTTGGGCCACCGCGGCTTGCGCCGCGGCGTGTCTCACCCGGTGGGACGCTGATCAGTCCTGGCTGGAACGCGCGGCAGTGATCGCCTTGCGAGGGCTAGAAGCGCGGCCGATCTCACGATCATGCGGCTCTGCTTGGTGGTGTTCGATCACAACCCACTCGACCTCGGCATCGCCGCCTCCCGTGGGGGTGCTGACACAGCGCAGGTCCAAGCAGTTCTCGGTCAGGTAGGTGATCAATGTGGCGTCGAGCTTGCCGGCTTCAACAACGATGTCCGGATCATGATCCCCCAGGAAGAAGGTGCCCTCTTCCGGGCAATCGGTGAAGTGCGCGTACAGGCCGGCAGGCAGCTGATCTTCCCCGACTGTGCGCGCTGGCAGACTCTGGACGGCCACCTCGGCATTGTCTCCTCCGAAGGTGGACAGCAGCTCCAGTACCTGGGGTAGGGTGAAATTCACAACGGGCGAGCCGTGGAGGGAGTGCAGCACTCCCTCGATACCCTCGCCACGCATGCCGGCGAAAAGGTGCGGTAGCGCCTTGCACATGGCCTTTGCCACCGGTGCCCGCCAGTTGTCGCGGGTATGACGGTCCCACTTGCCCGGGAACAAGGAATCCAGGACGACGTCTAGGGCCTGCGGCTGGACAGGTTTGGATACGCCGAGCGGCATTGCCCAGCCGTCCAGCTTGGACAGGATGGCTTCGGCGAGCGCGCCGGCGCCCAGGGAGTTGTTACCGTCGACCTCGCGGATGATGTTGGACAGATAGTCCACGTCCGGCATAGGGCGCAAGCAGGCCGTTTCGAGCTTCAGCAGCGCCTGCAATTGGCCGAACCGTGCCTCTTCGCACTGGGTGACGGTTTGCTGGTGGTCATCCACCTGCAGCCGCAGTTCGGATTCCAGCTCGGCGATTCGCCGGTTCGCCAGGTAGAGCTGATCGTCAAGTTCCAGCCGCGAGGACAGGCCGGCCTTCAGTTCCGCGGCATACCCAGCGGGGCCATCAGCGAGGGCCGAACGAACCGCGTTTGCCAGTTCTTCTGCCGCCGTCTCGGCCGGCGCATTTGTGGCGCGATGGATTAAGGCGGCAGTGATGGCCGTGGCCGCCTTGCTCGAGGCATCAGCAGCAGCCGCATCGCCGTCACGAAGCGCGGCGTGGGTATAGGGGGCGCATGCCTGCAGAGCCGCAAGTAGCTGGCCCGACAGGGAGCCGTCTTCCGGCAATGCATGCAGGTCCAACTTCGCAACGATCAAGCGCGCCTCGTAGGAGCGCTCAAGGGCTGCACCGACGGCATCCTCGGAGCCATCCATGTTCTCGGCACGGATCTCACGCAGAAGCTCGTCGCAGGCGATGAGGGCGGTGGCGAGTTGGTTGATCAATGCAAATGCAGTGGTGGTGGACATGCGGCGCGTTCCTTGAGGAGATACGGATCAAGGTATCTGGAACGCGCCGGTCCGAAAGTTGCGCGCCCTATGCGGCGTCGCGCACGTCTTGACGTTTGCCAGCTTCGTACTGGGACCAGGTGCTGAGCGCGGCGGCGATGTCTTCTTCCGCATGGCCTTGCTCACTGAGCGCTGCGCGGAGCAGCGGCAGGCTCCTGATCCCACGCTCTCGGGCGATGTTCACCGAAGCGACCAGTACGTCGTACTGGTGTGGCTTCAGCCCGTCAGTCTCAGGGGGTGCGCCGGAGACAGTGGCCTGTGCGTTAATGCTCATGGACATGATCAATCCGCCTTGGACACCTTGAACGCCTGCTCGAGCAGCAAGAACAGGCGGCGGACCTCGCCAGACATCAGGGTAAAGCGGGCGTCCAGTTCTGCGCGACGGCCTTCCTCTTCGATATGCCCGAGCTGATCCAGCGCACCGTCGAGGAACTTGAGCTTGCGGATGATCAGATCATCGCCGATCACGAAAGACAGGTTGTCCTCGAAAATGAGGGCCAGCTTGGTCACCTGCTTGCCGGCGTCCAGGTGCTTGTCCACCTCATCGCACCGCAGTTCTTGCTTCTTGCAGGTGACTTCAGCACCACCTTCTGCCGGGTCCTTCATCTGGCATTCCTCGCCCAGGCTCAACCCTTCTGGCAACGGCTCACCAGCGATCCACGCGGTCAGGATCGAGCGCGGTGCCACTTCGGCGTTCAGGGGCATCGCGGGGAAGCTGCCGAGCATTCCGCGGATGTCGCTCATGACGTTCTCGCCGGTCTTGCGGCTGGAAGTGTCCACGACGACGTAACCATGCAGCAGGTCTAGGAAGGTGTCGGTCCGCGAACTCTTCACGAACGCCCGGGGCAGCATCTCATGCAGGAGATCTTCCTTCAGGCGCTTGCGCTCGCGCCCACCAGGTTTGCGGCCTTCCTTTTCTTCAAGCTCCTCGATCTTCTGCGCCAGTAGGTCATTGACCACCACGTTCGGGAGGATCTTCTCTTCGCCGCCCACCGTCAGCCAAAGTGCGTCGCCGATGCGATGGGAGAACACCGCCTTCTCTTCGCGGCCAAACGGGGAGATGAAGCCACGGGAGGTCATTTCCAGCGGGCCGACGGGCTTCAGCACAACCTGGGGCAGCAGGGTGTCCACCTCGGAGAGATCGATGCTGGTGGGGAAGCGGAAAAAGGTCAGGTTGTTGAAGAACATAGATCCTCGGTTTATCGGGCATTGCCGGCGATCAACGGCGGCTTTTTGGATAGGAGCAGGATAGGGCGCTATGGCCCCAAGGCTGCGGCGTAACTGGTTGTCTCAGGGCAGCGGTTGGATTGACTGCAGCGTGCCAGACCGGTCAGTACAACCTGGTCGCGCGCCAGCGGCTGAAGGGATCAGGGTTGAAGGGAACCCCCATCTGCCGGCTCTTCTCGTATGCCGCACGGAAGGCTAGGGCGGTTTTGTGGGCGTGGGCCTCCCGGTCAGTAGTCATCTTGGCCACCGGCCCAGCCACGAAAGTCTTGA
Organism: Stenotrophomonas sp. STEN038; assembly: GCF_056759895.1. Classification (NCBI taxonomy): domain Bacteria; kingdom Pseudomonadati; phylum Pseudomonadota; class Gammaproteobacteria; order Lysobacterales; family Lysobacteraceae; genus Stenotrophomonas; species Stenotrophomonas sp. STEN038. The sequence goes on along the minus strand of NZ_JBRRDW010000001.1, from coordinate 66,118 downwards.
TGCGGGGCTTGCCCGTGGAATCGTTCCAGTTGACCAGGAATCGCAAACTCCCCTCGTAGTTTGGGTTGGCGGGGTTGAGGGCGACCGTGCGGCTTACCCCCACAGGTTCGCCAGAGCGCTTGTGCGAGAGGGTCTTCTTGCGAATTGAGCCGAGGCCGTTAGCGGGTGGCGGAAGCTGGCGCAGCGTGGTGTCCACCCAGGTCGCTGCGGCAGACAGGGCCGCGTCATCGCCCGTGTACTTGGAACGGCGGAAGTGCTTAGTGAAGGATCTGCGTCCACGGCGGATGCGGGCGATGAAGCCCACATCTGTCCTCTGGACGTTGTCGGGGAGGGTAGTTGCTGCAGTAGTGCTCATGCGATCAGTGCCACGTCGATTTTTGTGGCATCTTTGGGAAGTTGTGATGCGGCCGGATCGGCCGCGTTGTTCAGAGCCTCTTGGCCCAATGCGACCATCACGTCCAACGTGCGTCGGCTTTGGTGCATGCTGTACCCGGTTCGTTCCTCGATCTCGCGGTATTTCGCGTACAGCTCCGGCCGGTGCTTGGCGCCATTAGCCAGATCCTTCGCGCAACCCATGATGCAGAAGACGCAGGACAAGCGATCATTGCCGGCAGCGTAGGCCCAGTGGGGCTTCTGGCCTGCCGCTGCGATGACGCCGAAGACTTCGTCCTTGGTCAGATCGTGGATCGGCAGCCATTCGTACCAGTCGCGGCCGGCTACGCTTCCGCGCAGGTTCCTGGACATGGACGGTCTTTTCGCGCGACCAGGCGATTCCTTGGCACGAATTCCAAGACAACTTACAATCGTCTTGTAGCCATGCTCTTTGGCATATCGACGAACCTCGCGCTCTACAGGCCCCCGCTTGAGGTCGGAAGTGCATTGGCGATTCGCGCTCGAAGGCCAACATGGGGAGTTCGGACCAGGCCTCACTTTGTAGCGATGCTCCACCATCTCGAACAACGTCTTGACGGCAGTGGCCACGATGAATGGCAGGCCCGCATCTTCGGCCTGCTGCTGCGCAAGTTCGAGCGCTCCTTCCCACTCCACTTCACCCAGCGATGCGTGGATGACAATGATCTGCTTGGCCGGAACGCGCTCAAGCAGACGGATCAGCATGGACTGGGAATCTTTGCCGCCACTATGGTTGACGACGAAGAGCGCTTCCTTGTCGATGAGGGCGTCGATCGTTGGCAGGATGTCCGTGGTGGACTGTGCGGGGTCCTCGTACATGCTGCAGCAGTCGGCGGCTGCGGGCACCAGATCACCGGGTTTGCATTCCAGGCTAGCCATGGTCATGCAGCCTTTGCTTCAGGCTTCAGTGCTGCCATCAGCTCGGCCCACTCCTGGCGGTTGAAGGTACGGCGTCGTTTCGGGCTACCTTCGGGGCGGCGCCCGTAGAGGCTTGCCCCGCCGGTGTACGCACAAAGGATCAGCTTGTCGTCGCTGATGCTGGTACACCACCAGACCGTGCCCTGCGACGTGTACTGCAAGTCCTTGTCGGCCTTATCGTCGGTGGGCAAGGTGAGGCCCAGACCGGGAGCCATGCGCTGGTTCTTCCTCGCATTGCGAATATCACCATTGGTGAAGGCCTCAGCGGCCTTCCACGGTTTCATTCCCATGAACTCTTCCCACATGCGGGCGTAGGTGCCGCCGGCTACGCATGCACGGAAGTACCAGTGATCCGCCAACGGGGCGAACACTCCTACGCAGGTCTTCATTCGGTACTTGGACTCACCCAGGGCGACATGGTCATCGCGGCCGAACTCCATCCGGTTGCTGATGGCGATCGACATGAGATCGTTCAAGGTTCCTGAGCGATCCCGGTCGCCGAGAGCTTTCGGCAACGCATCGACGGCCGCCGAAAGGAAATTCAGGGCGGGCGAAAGCTTTGATTGCATCTTGGTGGTCATAGGAATCCGCTCACGGGTAGATGGATCTAGTTCACCATGAGCGGGGAGCTGCAAAAGTTGGAGATTTCGTTACATCACATCCAGGTTTCGACAACGCTCTTGGGATCACCTGCCGCCCTGGGAACCCGGATCAAACCAGTTGGAATCTGGAGGCGTAGACCTTCGAGAGTTTCGTGCTGCAGCACATTCTCAGTGGGTACTCCATCGAGAGTCATTCGGGCTACATGCAGGCCGGGCATATCCGTCGGCCTTGCGTAGACGGTCCAAGCCACCAAGCTTCTTGCCGACCTGTCGCATTCGGAGCACAGGTCCGTTTCAACCCAGCTGCAGTGCGAGGGGCAAGCGAAGATGGTTGTGCAGCCGCACGAGCGGCAACTCTTCATGCGGAAGACTTCATGCGGTGTGCGCTCGGATGCTGCTTTTGGCATAAAGACGAGGCCACTATCCCCCAGAGTGAAACGCGCGAAACGGAATGCCAAGAGGAAGGAGGGGAAAACGAAAGCTTGATCTACAGGCGCCATCGTGAACGCGCCCAAGCTCTGGCTCCATTTCAGGTATGAGGGAGCTACTGGGGACTCCCCGCTCCTGGTGGCCACGAGCTGAAGTACATGCGGGATAAGTGCTTCCACGGTTTTCATAGGCTTTCGGTGCTCGGTGACTGGGACGAGTCGATCATCCCAATCGCTTGCCGCCGAGAAAGTTGGAAATTGGTACCAGGTAGTCGGCTGGCCCGCTCGCGCAGCTGGCGCGAATGACACGCGTGCCGCACTTGGGGGAGTGGGCGTGTGGGGGGAATGGGGATTTGAACCCCCCTCGACCCTAGTCCGGTACTCACAAGCGGTCCTATCCGCTCCCGGATCTATTTTCTGACATGGCCTTTGCCAGACATCCCCACTTCCCTTGGGTGGCAGCCAATCGCTTCCACCTAGGGCCGCGCGGGAAATATCGCGCCACAGCGCGATATCGAAACCTAGCCAGCGATGTAGGCCGCCAACTTGGCCTGTTCGAGGGCTTCTGATGCGGGTTTACCGCGGCTGATCGCCTCCAACATCCCCTCGATCACTCCTGGTGCATCGCACAGCTTCAGGTAGACGGGACCATTGATCGTGAGGACCTTGCTCGACCCTGCGCCGTTCTTCATTTCAACCTCGGCCCGGCTGATCGGCTCCATGACCGGAAAGTCCCAGTCGGACTGGTCAGTCAGGTGCAATTCGTTTTCGCCGCAACCACGGGATCCGTAGGTGAACTCGCGTGTCGCGTCGCCGGCGAACAGGGTCAACAGGAAGGCGAACCGGCTCATGCGTACACCCCGACCGGGAGATTGCAGCGCTGCAGCCACTGCTCGGGGGTCAGGCCGTGCGCGCGGCATGCCCGGGCCAAGATGAGGCCTGACATCTTGGCGTCGGCCAAGGCGTCATGGTGCTGGAATTTAAGGCCCCAGACCTCGGAGACGCGCTGCAGTCCGCAGGGTTGTCCATTGAAGTCATCCGGCCATGCGCGCGGCAGAACGTTCACCGTGTTGAGCCAACGGACATTGAAGTTGGCCAGCCCGGCCAGGGCATTGGCAGCTTCCACTGCTTGCTTGTCGAACATGGAGTGTGCGCTGAGCACCATGCCATCCAGCAGCTGGCGGAGCTTGCCGGCGACGTGCGGCCAGGTCGGCGCGCCGGCAACATCAGCAGCGGTCAGTCCATGGACGCGGGTCTGGCGCATGCCGAACGGAACGCGCGGATCTACAAGGGTCTCGTAGGTTTCCACCTGCTCGCCATGCTCGTAGAGCACCACCCCCACCTGGCAAATGGAAGAGCGGTTGTTGTCTGCGGTCTCTACGTCGATGGATGCGTGCAGCGTGGAATGCAGTTTGGTTTGCAGTTTCATGCGGACGTTCTATTGCGATTGACACAGCCATTTCATCATGACGGCAGCGGCCAAAAAGTTGGAAAAGAGAAGGGGCGGCCAGTGGCCACCCCTTCAAGGTTACTGCGGTTGTGCAGGAATCAGGCCTCGGCGGTGGCCTTCTGTGCGCCTGCTGCATTCTGCTGCTCGTCGTCGGCCGCGTCAGTTGCTTCACTCGCAACCGGCTCAGCACTCGCTGCCGGGGCTGCGGGGGCGGCCGGGGCCGGCTGGTCGCCGATGCCGACCACGCGCTCCAGGATGGCCTTGGCTGCCGGCGACTGGATCAGTCCTTCCAGCATTCCGCCCATGGCCTGACCGCCCTTGGGGGAGAGCAGGTCGGCGATGCCGGTGATGCCGTTGCTCACGTTGCTCCCGGTATTGGCGATCAGCTTCACATCCGCCTTTTCCAGCGCGGCGGCATTGGCAGTGCCAATTGCCTCGTTCGCTTCGATCTCGCGGTTGCCCAGCAGGTAGCTTTGGTATGCCGGGTTGGTTCCGATCTCTTTCGCCAGGGTGATCTGAGCATTCACCGGCGCCATCAGGCGGGCCTGCTCTGCAGCGCCGATCGCCTTACCTTCCGCCTCGACGCCTTCGGCGTGCTTCAGCTGCGCCGTCAGCTGGCCTTCTGCCTTCAACTCGACCTGACGCTTGTCGGCTTCAGCCTCGATGACAGTTGCTTCCTTGCGCGCCTGGGCGTTGATGATCGTGGTGCGTTGGTCCTGCTCGGCACGAACGATTTCGACGTCGCGGGCGATCTCTGCACTCTTGACGTCATTCACTCGACGCACTTCAGCATCGCGCTCCGCGGTCTTCGCCTTTTCGACCTTGATCTCCTGCTCGGACTGCTCTTGGGCCATACCAACAGCCTTGTCCTTCTCGGCAGAGCGCTTACCGATCTGCTCTTGGGCCTGCTGCCTGGACATCTCGATTTCACGGCCCGCTTCGATTTCAGCCATTTCAGCATCGCGTCGGTTGCTGGCCACAACCAAGCGACTCTCCCTGTCGATCTCGGAAGTGCGCTTCGCCATGATGTTATGGATGACGACGCTACCATCCGCATCGCGGATGTCGGTCAACTCGACCGACCTCATTAGCTCAACGCCCCAGTTTTTAAGCTGGTCACCGAGCTCCTCGCTGAATGCCAGGCCCAGCCGCGAGCGTTCGACCATGATGACGTTGATGTCATCCTTTGCCAGGACGGTGCGCACAACGCCTTGGACGATTATCTCCAACTGCTCGCGCAGTTCCTCGAATGTCGAAATGCGCTGGGCGGCAGTGTTCGCGTCCGAAATACGGAAGAACGAGAAGACATCGACCTTGAAGGGCACTCGGCCCGTATCGTATGCATCATAGTTGGCGAGGTTGACCTCGAACACCGACTGGGGCAGGACGATGACGCGCAGGCCAATGACCGGAACCCAGGCCGGCCAAGCGTAGTAGGAGTTTGCGGACTCATCCTTGCCGTACGAGGTGGTCAGCTTGCCCGTCTGTACGATATGAACTTCGTTGGTCGGAACGACACGGCGGAAGGCTACGGCTACCAGAGTGCCGATGAACAGGATTGCGGCGAGTGACGCGAGAGCGATAAGAGCGATGATGGGCATCTATTTCTCTATTAGTGATGTGTGGATGTCCGTACTGGACGTTGGCGTCCTTGCACGGGTCGATGTCGAGTCCTGGACCAGTTCCTCATTGGCCCAATAGGACGACCAGCAGCTTTTGGCTCTGGTGGATAGATGAAGGCTATATGCCTGGGAGCGCGGGCTTGCGCCCTAACCGCCGCGATTTGGGCTGCGGTTACGAGCAGTCCGCATTGGGAGGCGGTCCAGTCGCCGGCTGGGCCGACTTCACTTGAGTGCGAGGGGAGGGCATCCGGTGCATACAGGTCAGGGGAAGCACTCCAGAATGCAGATATCAGCCGTCGACATTGACGATTGATCCGGGCTTTGTGGCAACTGCAGACATCGGCAGATCTCGCGGGTGGATTGAGCCCCATCATTCCAAACTCGATGACCCGGAAAAGTTGCGCGAGCAATCAGGTGAATCCTGGCGCGCCTGCTATCACCGCGCGGCGTCGTTGCGCAAAGCCTTTGCAGGCCTGCGTCGGATCACCAACTGCGTCCAAATCGGCATGGCACATGAACGGCCGCTCGTTTGGTTGCGAGCACCAGTCCGCGTCGGAGGTGGTTGGGTCACAGGTGTTCGCGATGCTGCCCAGTCTGAAAGCGCATCCGTGGCACAAGCTGGCGGTGTCGATACCGTCGGCAAGCTGCACACCCTGCAGCGCTCCAACAAGGGACGGCATGTTGATCTTCTCGGCGGTGTAGGGATGCACACCACCTTCAGCCACAAGCATTGCCTGCGCATGCTCTCTGGCGTTATCTACAACCTGGTTGGCCAAGCCAATGAACTGTGCGAACAGATCGACGAAAAACTCCTGTCCCAGCTGGGCTGCCAGTTCGTTCAGTGCTTGGCGCCTGGCATCAGCGGGCGTAGATACCATCCTTCGGAGCGCAGCGGCATTTGCGCTTGATATCTCGTAAAAGTTGGTTCCTTCGGCGGTCATTTTTCCAACACAACCAGCGTGTGATTCAGGCCGCTCAGTGCCTCATCAATGATTGCCGAGATCTTGTTCCAATCGCCGCCGGCGTATCCCGCACCTATCATGGGGTATGCGATACGGCTCCCGTGCCACTCCCGTGCGATCGCATTGAATGCACGCGCCACAGCGTCGTAGTCGACCTTGATCCCCATACCTCGCCAGTCGTATTGCGTGTAAGCGTTGACGACCGTGAAAGCGAATCCTCCGCGCGCCACGACTACAGAGCTGAAGGCGCCGAGCTTAGATCTATCACCACGGCGGGTAGCCAAGTCGGCATCGTAGGCTTCAGGAAGCTTAGCCTTCACCTGCTTGGCAATTCCGGCGCCCATGGTGTGCATGCAGTTGCAGCCATGCACGATTACGTCGAACTTACCTTCCATTGCCATCTGGATCAGGTCACCTTTTACGATCTTCATTCGGGATCAGGCCTCAGTTTTGGTCGCGTTTGTGGGTTCGTCTTTGGCCTTTTTGCCGCAGGCGTAGCAATCGTAAGGGCCGCTTCCATCCGTGGCGTGGATGCCATCGTCGAAGCAAGTGTCGCAAGCGGCTTGGATCAGAAATGCATTCGTGATTTCGATCACCTCTCCTGCGGTGTACACGGGCACACTCAGCCCATCGCTGGTGGTCAGCGAGTGCGATGGCGTTGGTAGATCGGGAATTGATATGGAGGAAAGGCTCACGTGGCGTCCCCAATGTGCGGTGGAAGGTCAATTGCAGCAGGCCGCTCGCTCACAGAAAGTTGCTCTTCTGAAAGGAACGGGAGGCGGTTCCAACTTTTTTGAGCGGGCCTGATATGTACGTTGTTGGGGTAGCGCGGCTACACCCAAGCCCCGGGGAAGCGGGGTGAGCAAATCCGACGTGTCACATAGCCTGAAGATCATCCAGTTGGTATCGATCATCCCGTTGTCCCGTATGGGTTTCCCGGAAGAGATCTGTTGCAAGTATCAGCAGCTGGAGCCGGCTTACACCTTTACTGGCGATGAGGAAATTCGTAACTTTCAGCTCATCAAGCACATCGTGTGTGCTGCTGGCCTTCGCCATTTCGTCGTGAAGGATCCGGAAGGGATCATCCTTCGCGAGTTCACGCACCACGGATGCAACGAGGCATTCATGGCCGCGTGCCGATTCGCAGAAGAGCAAGGGAAGCCTTGGATGGTCAGCAACGGGCCGCTGTTCTTCGACCCACCGTCTGCTCGTTGTTGGACTACCCATCAGGTGGCCCACGTGGCCGAGATGCCCGTTGAGGGTGATGGCTAACCATGGGGATCCAGTTGCTATCGGTGCCAGCTTCAAGTCCTCGCCCCGTTGAGATCGTCCGCGCTCGTAAGGTGGCTGGGCTGACCCAAACTGAAGCGGGGGAGCTCATCCACGCATCCATGCGTGCATGGCAGCAGTGGGAATCCGGCGCTCGTCAGATGCATCCCGCATTCTTCGAGCTGTTTCTCATCAAGAGCGATCCGGCTCCAACAAGCGATTAAGCCCGCCACCGTAGGGGGCGTTTGGCGTTACATCATGGACTCGGCCTTGTTGATTACTGCCTGGCGATCCTCATCGCTCAGGCAGTCCAAGTAAGTCATGCGGCGCAGTATTTCAGGAGCTGACGGAGTATGGCTGTCCAAGTGGATTATGGATCCCACCACCTTCAATGCGTGCAGCAGGACCTGACGATCGGATAGTGGGCTGACCACATCATGATCCTTGTTCCCAGCCTCACTCATGTGCGTACGGGTAGCTGGCTTTGATCGAGCCGCAGCTCGAGCGCCCAGCGCACAAACGCCCGCATCATCACCTCTCGTGCGACTTTGTGATCGGTCACACCCTCATTTGCTTCAAGGAGAATCACCGGCGCGTGCCTGCTGATCAGCACAGCCGCGGTGTATGGGCTGTTGGGCTTGCCGCTAGACGGGCTGCAGTGGACAGCCAGGGACGCCGCCTTGGCGCCATTCGGTTTGAGTAGCAGCCATTCCTTACGCGTATCCTGGCGGGGTACTTTTCCGGCGGGATTGGCGTGCTGGATGTCGTGGAGGTGCATCGCCCGAGCCACCTCTCGTGCGGCGCAGTTGAGCGCCGATGGGGTCATGATGGCCTTCTTGTCCAAGGTGTCGGGCAGGTAGGTCAGCTCTACGTGGGCGGTCATTGGCTGTCGATTTCCGATTGCATCACAACCAGGCGTGCAAAGATCTAGATCAGGCCGACCGCCTTGCAACTGACGCTCAAAAAAAACGGCCCGGAGCTGCGAGTCCTTGGCCCGCGATCAGAGGTCCCCGTGCGCGCTGACCCCGATTCTTGGAGGTTAGGCGGCTGGAAGGCATGAGGAAACATCCCTCCGGCAAGAACTGTGAGGACTATCTAAGGACCGCGCATACTTCTTGCAGACCGTGCTTGACGGTCCGTCAAAGACAGTGCGACAGCGTCAGAGTCCGATCAGCCAGGGAGGCACCGGGCTTGCACGACGGCGGCGTCGCCGGCTGGCATCCCCAAGGAGAGCAGTCGCGCTTCCATACCGGCGACAGCGGTGGCGACCTCGGCCAGTACATCTGAAGCCTCGGCCTGCGAGAAACCGAACCGGTCAGCAGCGCTCAGGGCGTTTTTTATCGTCCTGGCCCGACCGTCTTGGCCTATGCCAACAGCCATCGAGCTATCGCCAATGCTGACCAAGTCGAATGTGGGGGCATGCCTCCAGGCTCCGTCGAAGAGCAAGCCGTGGTTCCGCAGGTGATCATCGGTGTTGGCGATGCACACGTTGAAGAGCATTCGGCGGAACAAGATGGCTAGAGCATCGGGGACACCTAGTTGCCGGCAGGTCATTCCCAGGCTGCTGTAGGTGAGCGGACCAGGGGGGATCGTAGCCGTTGGGCCCAGTCGCTCTAACGACAGCATGGCGTGGAAGCTCATGTAGTGCAGCGGGTGACCGTCGGCGCGATCAAAACGGCGCACGAGTAGCGCCTTACGGCCATTGAGGCTCACAAGGCGGTGATCCGGCACGTCAAGACCGGCAATGGATGCGATGGTCAAGCAGGCCGCCTCGAGGGTTGGGATGTCCATGGTGTCGGACTTCCTGGCGAACTTGGCGATCCATTCGGTACCGCCCTCAGTAACCAACACCTTTGGCCTTGCTCCGCCGAGACCGCTGCCGGCGTAGAAGACCTCTTCCAGCTCCGGCTGCTCGAGCTGGATACCGGCATCCACATCTCGCGCGGCTTGCTCGAGCTCGTTCAGTGAGACATGTGCGATCACTCTCCGCGGGGGCGATGGCTTCGTGCGCGATTGCGAGAAGCGCAGGGCCCCGGTGCCGCTTCCGCTGGTCAGGCGCAGGGCCTCGAGCGGAGACGGCAGCCCACCCCGCATGCGCTCCAACAGGGCCTTACCCCAGCCATCTGGGCCTGCGTCAGCCAGTACACCAGGTACGCCCTTGTTGACGGTGAAGTTCTTGTCGCCGGCTATCAGCGGAAGGTTAACCGGATCGAGTGCATAGCTTCGCGGCAGTTCGAGCCACTCTTTGGCGTAACGGAAGGTACCAACGCCATCGACCCAGCGGATCCGCCCACATATATCCGGTTCTGACTCCAGTCCGCCAGTCACAGCCAGTCGAGGCGCAAAGACGTAGAGTTCGCCAGTCATCAGAAGTCATCCTTGGCCGGCACGGCGCGGCTTGGCATGCGCTGACGGGCCAGGGTTTCGCCAATGGGGTCGTTGGCCAGCGCGGCCACCGCATTGGCGACCATGTTCGGGTCGAAAACGCCCAGTACCTCCAGCAGCACACCGGTCGGGACGTTCCCCGGAGACCTCTCCAGCTTGGCGATTACCCGGCGACCGACACCAGATCGCTCCCCCAGCATCTCCTGGGTGAGCAGGCGCTTTAAGCGGGCATTCCGAATGTGTTCCCCGAGGTCAGCCAACGCGGACTCAGTGGTCGGGGAAATGGCAGGCAGTGGCGCGGGCATGCGGCCTCCAATTGATTCTATATAGGTACACTGCGTGGCTGAGTATACCTATAAGAGTACAAATAAAGCGAGAGCAGGCCACTCTCGCCAGTTACCTTGCCTTATGCCGGGGCTGTGGGGGTCGATCAATTCCCCGCCGGGAAGGGGTTGATGACGGACGAAAGCGGCAATCGGCTGGCGATGGGTCGAAAGGTGATGAACACACGATCCTGATTGTCGGTCTCCATCCAGATGATGTCGCTACCGGCGCTCAGCACCTTGTTCACGGTGACGACCTTGTTGAACACCTGCAGCTCAATCCTAGTAGTTGCGGCCGGAGCGGGGTACTCGGCATCACTGTCGTCCGGCACTTCGATGCGGGTAATTTCCTCGCCATCGAGCATGGCGACAACGTTCCCAGCGGGACTCTCGTTGTGCAGCGCCTGGTAGATCGCATTGGCGATCATGGGCAAGGTGAGGGCCAGGCCTTCGGTGGGGGATTCTGCGGTCATCGGCTGTTCCGGGGATTGGTTGGATCCAGCCAGAATATCTGAAGCACCGGATCCACAAAGTTGGGCGCCGCACAACGGCAAGCCTGGCAACGGTTTTGATAGAACGTCCTGCAAGGATCATCAAGATAGGACAGGAGTCGAATGAGTACGCATGGGCCCGCACATGGCAGGAAGTGAGGGGGGCAATGCACGCGGCGTTTTGGTTGCCAGTGCCGAAGCCGAGATTTTTTATGGGAGCTTCGCCGACTCGCGCACCTCGTATCCAACGAATTCGCCCGAATTCTCCCTTACTGCATCCCAACCGAGGGTTTTTCAACCCCGGTTGTGACCTTCTTCGTTGGGGTCACGACGGGCGGGGGAAGCGTGTCAAGCTTGCGCGGATGATCCGCTTAGGTGGCTCATGAGCCCCTGGATCTGTCGGTGCGTCAGGTCGTATTGCTTGAGTGCGCGCATTGCAATGACGGCCCTCTCTAAGACGGCCAGATCGACGGCGGTTATTCCACCAGCATCATTGCACCAACGCTCCAGGTAGAGCTGAAGGGCTGGCTCTTCGGCAACGATGGCAGCTATCGATTCACGCTGGTCTTCCGAGATCGTCGTAGGACTGGTGTCGGGGAATACTTTGGACTTCAGATCCTCGATGCACTGCTGTGCTTGCCATGCTGCGCGTTTGGCCAGCTTAGGGATGCCAGCGACTGCGGCCAGAATCAGGCTGAACCCTACGACCTGCCAGGCCGCACCTGATAGAACGCCGCCGCCCGGCCGGCCAATCCAGAGGCCGAGCAGGACAGACGCCAGTCCGAAGCCCCCGACCCACAGCTGAGCGATGTGGAGATGTCGCAGGCGTGATGAATGCAGGTTCAGGCGTCCCGTCAGGTCCGCCAGGGTGGCGGCGTGCGCATCGGCGTACTCCTTCGCCAAGGGGCGGTGACTCTCGAGGTCCAGGATGGCCTGATCCACCGCCCTGCGAAGCGCCACGCGCTCATGCTGCTCCTGGCTCCCTAGCGCGGCTAGGCTGGCTCTGGATGTGCCATGGATTGTCACCAGGACACCTCCGTCGGGTTGCAGCACGATCATGTCCGGGCCATTGAAGCGGGCTCGGTACCGGTTCCCGTTCCAGTGGAGCGCGACCTGGCCGGCTCCAGTAGGAGCTTGGCTCCATGCGGCGGCAGCTACAGCGCGTAGCAGCTGGACGTCAGTCGGGGATAGAGCAGGAGAGCTGGTCATAAGGGCAGTGGCGATAGGAGGTCAACGTTCTTTCGTGGGGGCAGGCGGCGGAACGATGGGCTGCGGAGAGGCGAACACCTCCGGCGGCGGTGCGCCCTGCGCTGGCTGGCCAGGGCGGGGGTTCTTGATCACCAGAACCTCCCCCTTCCCCTTGACGGTGAGCCTGGCCGTTCCGTCCTGCAGCCAACCCATAAAGGTCAGGGCCATGTCCGACTGCTCGGCTGTGGGCATGCCACCGATTGCGGTGATCATGTCGCCTGGCCGCAGGCCTGCGCGTTCTGCTGGAGCACCCGACACCAGGCTATCGATGATGATGCCGACGGTCTTCGTCTTTCGAGTCGGTTTCTTGTAGCGCTCGATCCCAAGCATGTTGTGGTCGCCCTGGAGAAAGCGGCCCTCGGCGAGCGCTGCGATCAACTGCAGCAGAAGGTACTGATCGTTGTAGGCGGTGTTGCTGGTGAGCGCCACGGTGTTGCTGGCATTGAACATGTTCTTTGCCACGATCTCGGTCTTGGCATTGACCATCACATCCGGCCCCACCTGCGCCATTGTGAACGTCTGCCGGCCCTTGGGTTGCTGCCAGCCGCTATTGCCTTGGGCCATTTGCACGGCAACGGACTGCCACATGCCGAGCTCATACTCGAACACCAGGCTGTTGGCATCCTGGCGCACCGGGGTCATGCCTACCGGCAGGGTCATTCCGATGATGGCATTCATGACGTCCTGCGTGGACCGCCCCTTCACCATCACAACGGGCGAGGCCGTGCTGCCAAGGCGGGCAGGGTCAGCTGCCGCCGACCCTGTGGTGAGTGCGAGAACCAGGACCAGGCCGGCGATCATGCGGCGCGTCTTTGACATTGAATCCCTTCTATGTGGTCGACCAGCCGGGAGTGCTCCCATCGGCCTTATCTGCCTATGAACGATAATGGATGGACGCAGAGCCGAGACAGATGGGCCTCGGTTTGTAACCGCCGCCGACTTCCAGCGCTTAGACCGCTGGTTGAGCCTCCGGGTCGGCGGAATCCTTAGCCGCCTCCAGCACTGCTTTGATCAGGTCATCACCAATCTTTTGGGTGCTGGCTCTGGATCGACGCATGAGTTCGCTGAACTCGGGGCTGCTGGTGAACATCCAGGATTCGTCCATCAGGATCAGCCTGCCAGCTGGCAGACCCTCGGTCAGGGCTGGGAGCGGAGAGGGAAGCGCGTCCACTCCAAAATCGGCCAGATGCTGCACAACCGGGACGAGGTTCCTGCCGTTGGATGGGTAGTGGGCCGCGCCCAAGTGCCTGAGATGCTTGGCCCACACGCGTGCAGCCCTGCGACCGAATGAGGCACGAACGCCGGCCATGCTCCAGAGCGGAGGAACTGGGTACCCCCCCATGAAATCCGTGATCGCCTTCTCCAGCGAGGCCTGATCGCGGAACACGTGTGCGAATGCTCGCCTTACGGCGCGCTCAGTGATGATTCTCCGGGACTTTCGCTTGGTCATAGTGGCTTTCCAAAGGTTTACCCCGACAAGCAAAAGGCGTGCCGTGGCATTTGATAATTGGCGGGCACCGGTTGGATCTGCGACCTGTGCCCGCATGGAATGGCCCCCTCAGTCCATGTCGGATTTCTTGGCAACTTTCAGCTCCGCTGCGGTCATCGACCTGATGTCCTGGCGATTCCAGCCTTCCAGTTCCTCGGACAAGGCCACAATGGTTTCATCGCCGACACGGTCGAAATCCGTATCGCATGGATGGTCCATCTCCAGTTCGCCGTTGGCCATGTGATTGCCGACGACGAGGAGTTTGGACTCACCGGACAGCCAGTAGGGGCCAACCGGTGCCACCGTGCGTTGGCCGCTTTCAGCCTCGGCCTGGATGAGAGCCTCGCGAAGGGTGGCAAGCTGGTCTGCCAGCACCGCACAGCAGGCCTGGCCTCGCTTGGACCACAGGGCACGCACGACCTTGATGTCAGGAGCGGGTGCGGAAGAGAGCGGGGCATCGCGCACCGGACCACTGCGGTGGATGCTATCCAGCAGAGCCAGCTCAGCGTCGGTGAGGATGCGGAACTTCGGATCGTCCAGCCATTCGCGGAAATCATCCGTGGTATTCACGAGGGTCTGCAGTTCCAGGCCCTCATTATCGGCCGCGAACAGGTTGGTGAAATCAGGGTTGCCGTTGGCCAGCGTGCCAACGCGCTGCAGCTCGCCGAGGGAATGAACCATCGCAAAGGAAGGCGTTCGGCCGCTGATGATGGCCACACAACGGCCGGAGTGACGCTGCTCGGCTACCGTCAGGGCCATGGCCACCTGTTTGCAGGTGAAGTCGAACATGCCTAAGACGGCTACGCGGCGGGCAGTGCGGAGATCTTCGGAGACGTTGGTCATGGCGGCATTGGCGATTGGTGTTGTCACCAGTTAACCATCTCAAATCGTGCCGGAAAGTTGCTAGGTTCCGTACAACCAAGCACTTGGACAGCACCGCCAAGTAAGCTGGGCAGCGGCGCCAGAATGGACACATCAATAACCTGGACAGGGAGAAGGCATGAAGTTTGCCGACGTGAGGTTTAATGAGCTGAGCAAAGATCAACTACGGGAGTTGCCGAAGGAATGGGTTGTTCACCATATGGGCCGCCCTACACGATCCAAAATCATCAACGCCAAGCGCGCGATGCGGTTCCGATCGGCATTGATCGCCGCGCTGTGCATTTACACGTTTATCACGCAGGGATCGCATCTCCTGGCAGCTCTTGAGTTGTGTCTTATTGGCTATGAAATTGCTTACTACACGTTGCGGAAGGCCAAGTTGGAAGGCGACTACATCGATCAACTAAGAGCCTATACGGAGGAAACTAATAACCTCCATGAGTGGCCCACTCCCGGGGCTGCTGAAAGATGTGAACCTAGCTGATTCGTTACTTTCAACTGCTACTGCTGGAGATTGCAGTCCATGCTGGGAGTCCGTCGGGACGATCTACAGCCCACGTCACCTCGACATCGTTTTGACCATCCCGACAGAAGTTTACGGCTGATGTCTGGTGCGGGTGTCCCTGCAGGAGTCGTTGACCGTTGACTCGAACCAGCGCGCCAATGTTCATGGACATAACGCCAGCCAGCTCCTTGCACAATCCCTGAGGGATCCGAGCGACAGTAGCGTGCCGCATTGCGCCCGTAGAGGTGGGGAGCGGTGAAACGACATTCCCAGCAGGGTTGCATAACGATTTCGCGGCCGATGCTTCAACAGGCCCGTAAACGATGACTTGACTGTTAATGCTGGTAAGGATTTCCGCTTGTGAGTTAGCAGCGACAATGGCCGCGCATGCATCAGCAGACAGTGTTGCTTCGGGCGTCTGCGCATCCGATAGCCAGAGGAAGTTTTCAACGAAAACGGCGATTAAAATGGCGAAGCCAACAACCATGAACACTAGAGACTTAATGCGCATCCACATCCTCCACTGAGTCATCCATCCCGGCGGCGCGTCGTAATGCGCGGTTGGCCTCTACATCCGCAGGCTTTGGCTTGGGGCCAAGAATCCTGAGATAGACCGGAATGGCCATGATGATCGAAAAAACGAAAGCGCCAACAATCCATTGGCCAAGGGACATCGTGAGGGTGCCATCTGGAAGTAGCAGTCCCAATACAGTCAATACGGTTGTAACAAAGACGACCTGGATGCCAGCTTGAAGGAGGGCACGGCGCCTTTCAGCACGCCACAAGGTCATCATTGTCTTGTAGGAGGCGAGCTTCATAGGTTTGGGGTCTGGCTGCATTGATTGGTCTCAAGTGTTGGTCAAGGAGGATGCTGATTTGGAGCTGCACATTGCGGCGGTGTATCACGGCCACTGTGACCTTGCATCCGCTTGCATTGATCGAGTGGCAATTGATGAGCTATCTAGGTCGGTGGAAACCACTGTGACCATTTTAGGTGTGGGGAATCCGCTGGCATGTAGGGATGCGCCTGACATTCTGTATGGACTGACCTGACAGGCGCATCCTCCAGCTTCGCCGGCGCGCCTCTCTCCCCTGAATATGAGCTACGACTCTTGTAGTGTTTTTCTCGCGCACTTGCTTACCCATCATCACGCGGACATGCCCAGCTGCGGAAATGTTCGAGCTTCCGCTCGATCTCTGCTGCAGTGTCTCTGGTGAAGTCCACCCCAGTTGGTAGGCCCAAGTAGCTCTGGGCCAGCATCCCCCTCAATTTGGCGTTCTCACCAGTGACACTGTTGTGCCGCTCTCCGGGATTCTCGGCGATGTAGCGGGTCAGGTATTCAGTCAGCGCTAACTCGGAAATCGCGGTCCTGCCGAGGGCCGGCTTCAGGTTTTCCGAGTCGTCGCTTACCAACAGGCAGTTGTACAGGTGGTCATCCAAGACGCGATCGTAGAAGTCTTCCAGCTGCTTGTCGGTAACTTCCAGATCTGAGCCGACATTTTCCTTGTACAGCCGCCGGGCCACGGTCGTTGCGATGTAAGTGGTGCTGTGTACTCCCATGCGTATTCCTCCTACAGCATCCTTATGTCTTGATGAACGAACTCAGCGCGCCAAGAGCCGGCCGCGAGTGATGTGTATTGTTGACAGGTACGGCGGCCTAGCCACGCGAATAACTTCAATCATCCGGTACCGGTGGTGTCGCCGGTGATACGTTGATCAAGCGCATTGTCATTCCAGCACTTCAACCTTCCGCAGAAAGTTGCTGCTCTAGAGCACAACAGCAAGCTGCCTATTTTCTCAGGACAAAGATGGGCTCAACAGTGAATTGGTCGGGCGAGAGCCCTGAAGCAATCGCTGCATTGCGAGCGCCCAGGGCTGACGAACGACATAGATCGTGTCGGTAAGCAGCCCCGCCAATCATGACGATGTACCCGTGTGGCGCATTCAATGCCCGGGCAATAGCTTCGAGCCTGTCAGCGTTGATTTCCCCTTTTTCCCCAAGGCGAAGCCGTTTCGCGGCAGCCTTCAATGTCTCTTCAATCTCGCTCAAGTATTTCTCCCTCAATTAATGTCAAAACACACCCGTGTGCGGGTCTCTAATTTCTTGCCTTCATCGTCGGCCATGCGGCACCTACCACGCGTTTCCGTGCTGCGGTTCATGCCGACTCTTACTAAAGGAATGTCACCTTCACGGTGCTGTTGGCCCGAGGGAACCCGCAACCTGCATATCTTCTGGATCGGCATCTGTGTCGATACGCACCTACACGCCAAACTTGCGCCATTGCGGGATGAAATTGTTCGGCACTTCCGATTCAACAGGCGACAGCATGGCAAGGTTGCGTCCATGAAGTGCTTGGACTGCCTCTACAGTGTGCTCCGCCGGTCTTCCTGCATCTTTGGTCATGCTCACTCCTTCGGTGCGGGTTCTTGCACTGGTGGGAAGAAGTCTCTGATGTCGCCCAGGACCTCTCCTGCGTCGGTGAAGCCGATTGCCATAGCTCCTACCATGGTGGCGTTTGCAAACGGTACGTCTACAGGATGCCCAGGTACGACCCTGCAAAGCAGATCGTCCTCGGCCAGCGAGAAGTGCGTTCGGCATGCCGATGGCCGGCTCTCATAAATGCTGCAGTCGCCGTCCACCAGGAATGGGCAGGGCACGCCGCGATGCTCGCTACCCTCGGACAGGGCCGAGTGGTCGGCCCCTTTGATGAATTTTGCAACAGTCATGCTGCCGGGCTTTACCTTCACTCGCCGGCCAGATGCCTGAGCCATCAACCTCGCTTCCGCAGAGGTGATGACCACTGGGATGTGGCAGCAGGCGTTGCACCCGCGCCGGCAGGCGGCGATGGGGGCAATTTCATCGCCCCAGGCGGACGCTGCAGCCAGCACCAGCCGGATGCGCTTGGCCTGCTGATCTGCCGTTCGCGCCTGGCGCAGCAATTCCTCAGTCCGGCTGAAGTTCGACGGATGGTCCTTCAGTACGCGCTCGGCCCGCTCTTTTGCCGCTGACTCTGCGGCGCGCTGGCGCTTCACCAGCTCGGCCTGCTCGGGGGTCAGATCGGCCTGTTCCATCACAGCTTCACGTGCAGCTCGGCGATGCGCCGGATTTCATCATCGTGTACGCCCGCCGTGGCCGCGTACTTGGGCCAGCTGGCGATCGCAGCATTCACGCCCTCAATGGCCGCCTTTGCTCCAGGAATGGAGAACCGCGCTGCTACGGTCATCAGATCCTCCCGGTCGATGTCATCGTTCTTGCCGTTGACCGACATCAGGTGGTGCGAGAGCCAGATGTTGGAGGGGTCATAGGCGAAGGTCACGTCGTAGGCCGGCGCCAGCTCCCACTGTCCGCCCTGGGCGAGCAGGAAGGCAAAGTTCTTAGTGTGGTCGTCATGGTTGCGTGCGGCGACATTGAAGGCCATGCGCCGGAACAGCTGCGTCATCGCCTCATCCCCAAGCTTCAGCTCCGCCGCGGTCAGGAACAGCGATTCGTAGGCGTGGGTCTGGCGGGCGTTGTAGTCCATGTGTCGCATGGCGCACAACGACTGCACGTGGACCTTTTGATTGCCCACGCGGTCGAATCGCTTGGTCATGAAGTGCGCGCGGCCATTCTCCTGCAGTAGCCAGCACGGGCTCATCACGACACCCGCCGCGCCGGCCATCTCCGAGTAGGCGTATTCGATCCGTCCGTACTGCTGGCTTGGCCCGAGGGCGCGATCTAGGCCCATGCCATCGAACTTCAGCAGCCAGTGCTCGAAGCCGTCCGGCAGATCGAACTGGCCTGACACGAGGTCGCCGGTCGCCTGGTTCCAGCCGAGCACCGCCTTGGCCCGCGCACCGCCGGCGGAGGTGCCCACTGAGATGATGCTGTTCAGGGCGTTGGCGGAAGTTTCGTCGTCGCCAAGGGTGCCCTGTACGGCGCGGCGCGCCACCTCCACCAGGGATGCCATCTGCAGGGGCGCAGAGGAGCTGGTGTTGCCGGCGCGGGACGGGCGGAACTCCAATGCCCCCATGCCGCGCTTGCCCATGTAGGCCAGCCGGTCCAAGGTGGTGATCTGCTCCGGGGTGTAACCGTGCTGGGCCATCCAAGCATCGATCAGCTGGTTGCCGAAGCGATCGGGCAGGGCGTCGGACAACATGCCCGGCAGCCCCATGAACGTTTCCTTGGGCAACGTTGGGAAGACGAAGGACGGGCTGGCGCTGCTGATCGGCATGTTGAAGGGAGCCAGGTCGCTCCCCTTGGACAGCCACTTGGGGTCGTACTCGAACACGTACGCGGCCACGCTCGGATCTGCAGCGACAGCGCCGACACGCTGGCCCCAGATGTGGACCTCAATGACGTCCACATGCTTGAACTGCGCCATCAGCGAACACCTCTCTTTCGGCTGCGGTTGTCCCGCAGCATGGACATGGGACTGACGCGCGGGACGGGGACGAGCATGGACAGGTTGTTGTCCAGCTCCATCGCCTTGAGCACGCGCGCCAAAGTTTGCAGGGTGGAGCCGGTGCCAGCCTCGAGCTGAACCAGTGCCCGCCTCGAAACCCCAGCCTTGTCCGCCAGGGTCTTTTGCGTCAGGCCGCTGGCGAGGCGGCGCTGTTTGATCCGGTCGCCGAGGTCGGCAATGATTTCGTCAGGGCTCTTGATTGGGGTACTGTCCATATGCGCGTATTTCCGGCCACAAACGCCATTTACGGAAGATAAGTGCAACTATACGCGCATAGTGGTGAATTCCAAATGTGCGCGTAAATCTGCACTTATCGGTCGCTATTTCCTGTACTGCGCGGAAATGCGCGCATTATTGGGTATGGCAGGATGTTATCCCCGGCAGACATTACTTCGGTCCCTCAGTAGCCGTTTTTCATTCGATGATCCGCAAGTGCGGTCGGGGTGCCCGCATTGGAGGCCACGGTACGCATCGACTTACCGCCCGAAAGTTGCGCGCAGCGATTGATCAGCGGCACGCGCGGCGCGGGCAACCCCGTGCGGCCTGCGCCTTATCGTAGGCATTTGCGATCTCGGTCAGTTGCGGGTCGCTGGCGCGCAAGCTTGGCGAATAGTCCGTTGTAGTCACCATATGCCGCAGGTTCCGGAAGCGGCCGCCGCTATGCTTCCGGACCAGTCGATCCACGCGCTTGGCTTGCTGTTCGGGAGTTCTTTCCATTGTTCAAGTGCCCTTGAGAGCGGCTGGAGCCGCGCAGAAATCAGGCCGTCGCCGCAGTGCGGCCGGCCACATAAGAGGCATCGAAGCGCCCCCTCCCGGAAGAGTCTCCCGGTTGGAAGGGGGCGGAAAAGTTGGCGTTAGGCGTGCCTCTGCTGCAGGACCGCCAGCCGATCGAGGGCATCGCCGGGCATCCAGACTTCGTGGCGGGCACGGGTGATCGCGAGATAGGCGGCGCGCGATGGCATGTAGCTGCGCTGCCCCAGTTGGACGTCGAAGCAGCAATCCCTCAGCACCACCTGGCCGGCCTCCAGGTTCTTGGCGTGTTCAATCAGTCCTAGAGTCACTGCCTGCGTCCCATCCTGCGCTTGGGCCTCCTGCAGCAGGGAAAGGTCGTGCGTGCTCAAGCCCCGCTCGAACCGTGCGATCAACGACTCCAGGCCTTGTCGCTCCAAGCTTTCCATCAGCGCAGGCCAAGTCTTCTGCGAGTTGTGCCTGACGCCTCGGTAGGAGTCACCCCGCCGCATCGCGATCGCTTCCTTGGTCAGGCGCTCCAGCTGGGACAGTGACGCTGGGAGGAGGCGGAATGCTGCGCCGGCCTGCTGCAGCTGCAGGGCATCTTCCAGCAAGCTCCACTCAGAGCCATAGACGTGCAGGCCCGTCGACGGCACCTCTGCGCGGCCGGCGTACCGCCGCTGCTTGGTGATGTGCTCCCTCGAGCCAGTGAAGCTGTCATGGATCAAGCCGGTCGGATCCATCTCCAGGGTGCTTTGCACCAGGGACTCGGCTCCCAGTCCCATGCGGATTGAGTGGGACATGGAAACCTGCTTCACGCCGGTCAACTGGTGAGGGTTGCCCATGAGGTGCTGGTTGGGATCGCCGAGCAGTACGCAGCCACCCTCGTAGGTGTTGAATAGGTGGCGCCACGCCGCGCGGAGATCGTGGGCCTCATCGACCAGCAGTAGGCCGTGGTAGGCGGGAATCCGGGCGCCGCTGAGCACCAGCCACTTGGCCAAGTGGTTGATGTTGATGTCGAAGGCGTGCCCGCCCTTCGGCGCCGTGTTGATCATGGCCGCCCACAAGCGCTGCGCTGCGTCGATGTAGCGGGCCAGGGCGGCAGGCGCGCAGAGCGGGACATAGCGCCGGACATGCTTTTCGGTGATCTGAGGTGCATCGGTATGGCACCAGCCCGAGACTATCGCTCGTGCGCGCTGCAGGGTCAGCACGACGGCGGCGTTGTCGATCGGGGTAATGCCGGCCAAGGAGGCCTGCTGGTCCAGGGTAAGGAGCGATGAACCACTACGCGGTGCATGCCCCATCCCCAATGCCCGGGCATGCGTGCGGCACATCATGTGGGACAGCTCCCACAAAGTGGTGCGCTTGACCTGGGAGCCATCGCCGGCAGAGTGGGTCATGAAGCCGTAGAGATGGGCCACGGACGGCGCGATGTAGGTCACCTCGCGCCCCAGGCTGGATGCCAGCGTATGGATTAGATGCGTCTTGCCGGTGCCGGCGTAGGCATTGACTACAACATGCTCATCCCTGCCAGCGGCGATGACTCGGGCGGCCACGCCCTGATCCCGCAGGCCACTGAAGCGCACTGCAGTCCGGGGTTTGACTGGCTCATCGTCGTCCGAGCCCAACAGCGCGGCGCCGGGTGCCTCGAAGAATATCTCCCAGTCCTGCATCTGGGCCCGGCAGGCAGCCTGGAATGCAAAGTCGTATCCGCCGGCGGCCGACTGCCACTCGGCCCCGGCCACCATGTCGGCCGGGGCGTAGGTCACCCCGGACTTTGCGAGTCCCGCGAAGACCTCCCGGGGCTGCAAGCTAGGGTCGGCGGCGCGCATCTTGGCCAGATAATGCTCGCCGGCGGCCGACTCTTGGGCGAACTGCTGTTCTGCTGAAGCCACCAGACGCTCCAAAGCCACGTGGGACATCGGGTTGGCTAGCTGGGTCATTGCGCCCATCAGGGCTGCGCGCTCAATGCTCGAGGCAGGCAGCAAGCCTTCACGGAAGAACGCACTGGCCTTCCTGGCGTCGATTGGCAAAAAAAGAGGACGAGAGACAGATTGAGGCATAGAGATTGGGTAGAGGAGCTGAGTTTCTTAACGGTGATGATCGCAGCCATGGCTCGAGGTACAAAATTGCAGAACAGCAACTTTTACAGCGCGGACGAGATGTTCTCAAAGAGGCTGAGAAACAGAAGCAACACGGACATGAGTAACCAATACCTGCACAAATTCTTTTATCACTCACCGGCTCGCAAACGCGCGGCTGTGTTCAAGATTTCGCTCACCGCCGATAACGGCCTTCAGGTGAAGTCCTACAAGCTGATCAACCAAACCCTGATGCCACTCGACACGCGCTCCGTAGAGACCATGAAGGCCGCCTTGGAGGCCGTTTGCGAACTCGCAGATCCGTTCGTCAAGAAGAGCTACGATCTAAAGGTCGGCGAGGTATGTCCTAGGCAACTCTTGGCCGACATGGCCACGGCTGACGCGGTGGCTGCACTCTCACCAGAGCCGACCGCGTCTGTGGCCATGATCATTGCCTTCGAGCCGCGCACCTTCGTTGGCGGGGGTGTGATGGTGCCAGTGCTGTTCTGAAAATTCGTTCACAAATGCCAACGGCCTTGGGGTTGAAATCGACCGGTCCGCCAGCATGTGGTTTAGCCGAGATACCGTGCGTGGCTCCATCCGGGGCCGGCGGGATCGGGTAAGTGAGGTGGGATATGACTCAGCAGAGTGGTGTTGAAGAAATCAGGCCGGTGGATGAGATCCACGAAGACCTGACCAGTGTTGATGAAGAAGCTGGTGATTTGATCGAAGAGGGAGTTCGCAGGCTCGACTTGGCTGTGCGTCACGACAAGACCGCCGAAAATCCGACGTATCACGAGGAGATTGAGCGCCTGCAAGACCAGGTGATCAAGCCGCTTGAGAAAGCCAAGCAGGATGCTATCCAGACGGTTGACGATCTTGAAGCCGGCAAAATAGACGCGGCCCAGGCTCAGAAGGCTCTCGAGGAAATCAACGAGACGGTGGAAGATGCAAAATCGACTCTTGAAGAGGTCACCGTTGACGAGCTAGAAGACGAAGACGAAGACGACGAAGACGAATAATCGTCATCGTATCTTGCAGTGGGGCTGGCACCATAAGGGCCGCCCCACGCGAATGCCGGCTTACGCCGGCATCGCTTTATCTGGACAAGCGATTCTTGGGGCTGCGCACGTCGCCGGCAGCCATTAGGCGATCAAGGCGCGTATTTCTTGATCGAAGGCCGACTCACCCCATCCAGTGAAAACATCGTGCAGAGCGCCAGCAAAGAGAGTCCGCGGTAGCGCCTTTATGCGGCCGAAGTTGCGGTTCTCCCAATTACCTGCCTGTGCTGATTCGCCAGTGGTGCGTAACCGCTTGAGCATGTAGCTGGCGATCTGTTTCTGGCCAGCCCGGTACTTTGTCCGGTAGTCATTGGTGGCACGCGCCGCCAGGAACGCGAAATACCAGCACTGACTCACCGGCGCGAACTGCAGCTGGCTGACGAAGGTGGCCCGTAGATCAGCATCCGCCGGCAGGTCCAGATTCCGTTCGTCAGCTAGGTGCTCCATGTAGGCCATGCATTCTTCCGTGGCTAGCGATGTAGCCAGGGTTTCCAGCTCCTGCCGCCAGTGGATCGGCCACTCCTGTTGAGACAGGTCCCGGATCGATCGATGAAGGTCCATAGTGGACGGCGGCAGTTTGAAGGTCACTGCGTCCCAGTCGAAGGCGGCTTTCTGCCCATCGAAATGAATTCCGTCCGTTCTGACGCTTCCAACTCCAAGCAGTCCTCCCTCAACGAGCGACCCGAGCAGCGGCAGGAAACGCCCCGTCGGATCAAAGGAAACCTCTCCACCCTTGATAGGGCCGATCTTCCAGGTGGCGTGATCGATCTCGCCGGCTCGAAGGAGCGCCATCAGGGCCACAGCCTGGCCCAACGTGAGCTGGTGTACGTCGGGCTGCGTGTTCGCCTTGATGCTGCTGTACTCGCGGAACAGGGCTTGCACTGCGTCATCCCGCGCCGTGGTCGTGGTCGTGGGCGGGGTGGTCAGTTGCGCCAACCATCCAGCAATCTCCCGGTGTAGGTTCTTCCATTCGTCGCCGGCATCAGGCGCACCCGTCTTCTCTTTGACTCGCTCTGCCAGCTTGGTGAGCTCTGGCATAGCTTTCAGGCCTTGATAGCAAATGGCGAGATTGCGGCACGCTGTGTGCCCCCAAAAGTCGTCATCGACAAGACCGTTTCTGTAAATCGCAGCAGCGTCCACCAGTCGGTTGCCCAGGTGCAGGGCGTAAGCCAGCGAGAAGGCGCTGGCATTTGACTTCAGCCCTTCATGGGAGACCTCAGTGATGGCTACGGCCAAGTCCGGCCGGCCCATATCCACGAGCGACTTGATGAGCCAGTGGGGAGATATGTCGCCGATGCGCCCGCCGTCGTTGCTTGCTGCCGCGCTCTCGCTCAGCAGGTGCGCTGCCAGTTCCACAAGGTCAGACGTGGGGATTGACTGGACTTCGTCCGGAAATGCGGCGAACTCGCCGTAAGCCTTGGAATCGAGCACCAGCCATCGGGCGAGGGTGGGGATGACCACCCTTTCCCGTCCGATCATCGCCTTGACCGCAGGTCCATACATCCAGGTGGCAACTGGTCGCGCCAGTACGGCATCGACAAGGGCGTCCTGATCCTCAGGATCCGGATCGGCCTCAGACTTCAGTAGCCGCCCAACAGCAATGGACTGCTCCCAGGCTCCGTTATCGGCAGCTATGGAGGAAACGTGTTCAACATCGAGAATGTTGGATGAGATCACCATTTCCCAGTACGGCGAAAGCCGCACTGGGCTCATGTCATCGTCCATTCCCGTGCTGTTCTCATCAAGCAAAAGCAGGGCGCCAAGCTTCTCCGCAAGTTCCTGAGCGCCAGCCTCATCACGTTCATACAGTCGCAGCTGCAGGTCAAATACGGTGGCGAGATTGTGGTGCGTCTGCGGTCCGAAGCCGAGAGCCAGGGCCGCGTTCAAGTGGTCACGTGCAGCCTTGATCGAATCCGGCTTGAACGTCTTGCCCGCGTCGACAAGGTAGAGCTGTGTTCGCAAGATCTCCGCTTCGAGATCTGCGTTGCTTCTACCTTCATTGTGACCGAGCAGCAGGTCCACTGCGTGGAGCCCTGCCCGGACATTGCCCGTGGAAAGAGAGATCTCCAAGACTGCTGCCGCGCAATCCGGGTAGCGCACCCCATGGGCAAGAAGCTGCTCGATATGGACCTCGGGTGTTCTATCCAAGGAGTGGAGCAATCGGTCGCGAATGGCCAACAAGTCATGACGTTGAAACTCAGCGATGGCCGATTCGGCCAGTTGGATAGCAAACTCCCGGTCCTCCCAAATGGCTCTCGACCGGAGATAAACGATCCTGGCGTACGCGCCAGAGGGCTCCATTGAGACGGCCCGCTTCAGGGTCTCGTGCTGCTGACGCGTGCTCTCCAAAAATGCCAATGCCGCCGTGCCATTGCTGGTTGCCCTGCAATAGTTCTTGCTGAGGTGCTGCTTGGCAGCAGGGATTTGATCCAGCAGCATCAGGGCGAAGCCAAGCTTGCAGGAGGTGTCATCCGACATGTCATGAACGGACTGGTAGCACTCGACAGCCTTACCGATGTCGCCCGCCACTAAGGCCTTGTCTCCCACGATAACGGGGTCGCTTTCATCCCCGCAGATGGGCAGGCCAAGCGTGTGCGCATCCAGCAGGTCATGGAAGGGCAGTGGTGCCGGTGGCGGTTCCGCTTGATTGTGCATCGTGAATCTCAGAGAGAAGTTGTCATTGTGGCAAGACGATCGCCTTCAGCAAGTTTGTGCTGGAGTAGAAGACGAATCCTCGGTGATAAGTGCGTTCCATGCCATCAGCGATGGCAGGTCATCATCAGCATCACATCCCATGCCTAACCCGAGTGCTGACGCGATGTCGGCAGACAACCTAGCGGCGGATTCACTCGGCGGCGGTGGATCCAGCAGCGGAACATCCGCCATCGGATTCATGACCTTGTACAGATAGGCGAGCGGGTTGCGTACGAGGCCGCATATGTGGCGCTCCTGTTGGGTCTCCAGCGCTACGCATGGACCGGTGTGGCAGTTGAGAAACTCGCGGGCTAGCTGGCACGGCTGGACGGTGCAGCAGTAGCCGCAGCCGTTGCAGGCCTGGCCGAACGTTGGCTTTGGCAATGGCACGCCGATTATTCCTCCCCGCACTCGAAACCCCGACGAGTTCGGTAGACCGGGGCCTTCATGTCGAGTCGATCCGGAGACCATCCGCCAAGGCGCTCCATGACCTGCATGATTGCATTGGGGCGGCCCTGGGCCTGCAGCCAGATCATGGCGCCGGCGCAATGGCGCGAGCTCTCACCGATGACCAGGTCGCCCGATTCGTGGCCCGATTCCAGTGTCTTGTGGCAGGTGAACGTCTCCCCGAGGTCTACCAATGCCTTGGCGATTTGGCCATATCGGCTATCGGTCAGGAACCGAGGGGAATCGGCGCGGAAGGGGCAGTCCCGACAGGGACGCTTCAGCGCCATGCCAGAGATGACAGCCTCCGAGCCTTGATTGAAGTCACTCTCGGAGGGGGCGTTGTTAATGGTCACAGTGGTGGCTGGTTCTTGGGCTGTCCACAAGCCTACTTATCGATGTGCTCATGCAAAGTTGCCCTTTCTCGACAAATGGCAGCGAGACAAATGATAGCCACTCCACGCCGTCTGGACTTCTTTAACGTGGCAGGTGGTGTGAGTCAGCCCCGCCCACTGGGGGAGCGAGCTCTACGGACACGATCCTCGCAGCCTGGCAGTCGGTCCACGAGGCGTGCGCAGGCATAGGAAATACGTGGGTCGATCCCGTAGATTCCCTCGAACTTCGCGCACGAGCCGGCGATGTTCCCATTGAAGCAGCCTTGCAAGAGGATATCCGGATCGTTGCTCCAATCGTAATTGTCGAGCATCTCTTGATTTGGGCCGCAGGCGGCCAGCGCGGCGGCGGCTGCAGCCAGCAGGAGGTTACGGAAGATCGTCGATTTCTTTCCCATGAAAGTCCTTGGAGGGGGAGGTGAGGGGACGCGGTTCTAACGTGGTAGCGCAAGGTCACTAACGATTGAGCATTGGGTATCCATCGTGAAGGACACCGTCGAGGGCGCGGCCGGCGGCGGCCTTGCCGACGCGGTGCATGATCGTCACTGGGAAGGCTTGAGTATCCCTGGCCATCGCGAAGGCGGCGCCGTTGGTAAGTTCGCGGCCGTTCTTGTCGAGGCAGATTCCGCCATTTACCCAGGTGGACGCCTTGTTGACCCAGTGTTGGTGGCTATCGAACTGGCGGAACACAGCTTGGCCGGTGCTCGCGTTGTAAGCGGCCGTGTGCCATTCGCCCCACTGCTTGAACAGGTAAGGGACGCCCACCTTGCTGCATTCATCGCGCAGCTGCTGCGGCCACGCAGGCAGCATGGGACGGGCCTTCGGTCCACTCTCGCCCCCAACGATCACCCAGCTCAAGGCGGCAACGCCGTCGAAGCTTGCGGGGTCCCCGGCGGCAATGCCGCGCAGAGAGATGGGCCCCAGCAGTGGTTCGATGGATAGGAAGCGTGTGGCCGCCGGTACCGCCAGCAGCTTGGGTATGTCCCGAGTGGCTTCCTCCTGGTTGCAAACGGTCGCGCCGATCCAGACGTTGGCCGGCGGCTGGCCATCCACCCAGGCACGGATCCACAACGCCAGCTCAGAAGTGGCCTGGCGGGCCGCGGCGAGGTCGGCAGCCGCGCGCAGTCGGTTGACCACGATTCCGATGCGCTTGGTCAGCAGTAGCCAGTCCAGATCGGGCGTCTGCTGCAGGACGGCGAGCACGTCGACCAGCCACTCCACGTCGACCTGGTTGTCGAAGACATCGGCCAGGCTCGCGCAGAACACACGGCGGCGACGGCCATTGGCCTCAAAGAATGCGCTGCTCTGCCGCTGCCAACGCAGGGGCAGGTTCCAGTTCTTGACGGTCGTGCGAACCCGGTCCTCACCAGCGCCCCAGGCTATGGCGTGTATGCGCGCTGGCGCGCTGACAGCTGCGTAGCAGTTGTCGCAGGCAGGCGAAACTCGTGTGCAGCCCATCCACGGGTTCCACGTCGAGTCGGTCCATTCGATGCTGGTTTCAGAGGCCATCTTGCTTTCCCTTCGGGCACAGATGCCGGCCTCTCAATCAAACAGCATTGTCGAGGTCGCAAAAGTTGCGCGACGGCAGCTCATTTAATTTAAGAGCAGGGAAAAAGCGTCTATCCCCCCTTGTCGCGGGCCGGGTTACGGGACGGCTTGCAGTCGGTGAGTAACTACCATTTCACCTAACCGTGCCCGCTATTTCAGCGGATCGGTAGCGATTTCGCGCCATCAAGAAAAAGCACTACCGATCCATTCTTTTGAGGTGATTTCCTATGGGTTGTACGACGTCAGCCGCCGTGCCAAGGCCGCAACGAAAGTGGGTGACCGCCGGGTTGCTCTCGTTGCTTTTGGCAGCCAGTGCTCCATGTGCGCAGGCCGAAACCGAAAACTACCATCAGAGCATCGTTACAGGATCGTTGCCTCGCATGGCTGCCGGCGACGAGGACTATGCCGCGGCAGGCGATGTCGCTTTTTCAGTCGAGGTATTCGACGGGCTGTCCGACCAGGTCATTGTGGTTACCCCGCCGCCCGGCCCTCTATTTAGCGGTGAGCCGGCAGTCATGGGGTTCACCACTAACGCCCCCCACATTCCCGTGATCATTGCCACAGGCACCCCTGATTACTGCAGGACATCTGGCACAAGCATCTACCCATTGCAGCCCGGCACCTGCGTGGTAACTGTCAATGCTTCTGGCGATTCAAGCTTTAAACCAGCTGTTGAGCAGGTTATTTCGCTCCACATTGAGAAAGAGAGAATTCCGCAATGGGTTAACTTTTCGCACTTTGGATCAGTGCCGATAGGCTCTAGTCTATCGATAACCTACACCGGCAACAGTGGCATGCCTGTGGTATTCGCCTCTACTACCCCGGGCGTCTGTACCGTGACAGGAAATGTTGTGAGCGGGCTCGCTGTGGGCACGTGCCGCGGCACTGTGAACGCGGATGGGAATAGCACTTACCTTCCGGCTTGGCCGCAGGCCTTTTCGCTTGAGGTTGTAGAGCGCGTGAAGTCTTCGCAGCTCATTTCGCTGACTCCCCCGCAATCAGCGAGGATAGGCACCGACGTCTCGATTCAGTATTCAAACAGTAGCGGTTTGCCTGTTGCGTTTGCCTCGACTACAACGGGTATCTGCACAGTGACCGAGAACATTGTGACCCCGCTTTCCGTTGGCACTTGTATCGTCACTGCGAATGCGGCTGGTAATGAGTCATTCTTTGATGCAACCGAGCAAGTCGTCCAATTCCCTGTTGGTGTGCAGTTGATCCGACAGGTAATCACCATTTCCCCGCTGGCTGATCTCGAGGTCGGGCAGAGCGCAACCATTCTGGCGACGACTGATTCTGGCCGCCCAGTAGCCCTTAATTCCATGACTCCCCGTCGCTGCTCTGTCGACGGGAATGTTGTCACGGCAAGAGTGGTCGGTATGTGCATGATCAAAGCTGTGGCAATGGGAGACTCCGATTACGCTGAATCTGATACGACAGCCCAGTTCATGATGGCGGCTGCGCGTGCTGATCAGGTCATCACTATTGCTCCTGTGGCCGATCTGCCTTATGGGCAGTCAACCTCTATTTCCGCAGTGAGCGACTCCGGTTTGCCGGTTGTGCTGAACACTGATACGTCTGCAATCTGCATCTTAGCGGGCGAAGTGGTCACTGCAGTTGGCATTGGCTCCTGCTCGGTGACGGCCTCGGCGGCGGGCGATGAGACCTATCGGCCGGCTACTGATGTCACGCTGACGTTCCAGGTCCATAAGCTCTCGCAGTTGATCACGGTCGTACAGCCTGCCGACATCTCGGTTAGCCAAACCGCGTCTCTTCAGGCGACCAGTGACACTGGACTCCCGGTAACCCTGCTGTCGAACACCCCTGCCATATGCTCAGTCGTCGGTAATGTGGCCACCGGTCTCAATGCCGGCACATGCTCAATCACCGCTAGCTCCGCGGGCGATGTGAACCACGAAGCAGCTGCCGACGCGGTCATGAACTTCCAGGTCAAAAAGCTGGAACAGTTCATCAATGCCAGCCAGCCGGCTGATATTGAGGTTGCTCAGATTGCGCCCCTGTCAGGAACGAGCAGCGTTGGTTTGCCGGTGACCTTCACATCAGGTACTCCGAGCGTTTGCTCAATCACCGGCAGTGTCGCTACAGGCATCAACGCTGGGATCTGCTCGATCACGGTCAGTGCCGCGGGTGATGCAAACCATGAAGCTGCCACTGACGTCACCGTGAGCTTCCAGGTCAACCAGCGCGGCCACGTCATCAACGTGATTCAGCCGTCCGACATCCTGGTGGGGCAGACGTCCTCTCTTTCGGCCATCAGCGATGCCGGCCTGACTGTGACCCTGTCGTCTAACACCCCGGCTGTTTGCTCCGTGGCCGGCACCGTGGCCACCGGCAACAATGCAGGCACCTGCACGATTACCGCGAGCGCCTCAGGCGATGTCAACCACGCCCCGGCCGCCGACGTGACGATGACCTTCCTGGTGCAGCGTCTGCCCCAGATCATCACTTCCGGCCTGCTGTCGGACATTGACGTTGGCCAGACCGCGGTTCTGCAAGTGACCAGTGATGCTGGCTTGCCGGTGGTGCTGGTGTCCTCCACGCCGGGCGTCTGCTCGGTGTCCGGCAACGTAGCCACCGGTGTCGCCGCCGGCACCTGCTCGGTCATCGCAAGCGCCGCAGGCGATACGAACCATGACCCGGCCGTCGACGTAACCCTGAGCTTCCAGGTCAACCAACTGGGCCACGTCATCACCGTGCTCCAGCCGGCCGACATTCGCATCGGCCAGACCGAAGTGCTGTCGGCAACGAGTAGTGCCGGCCTGCCGGTGGGATTGGCGTCGAATACCCCGGCAGTCTGTTCGGTGACTGGCCACATGGCCACCGGCCTCACCGCCGGCACCTGTTCGGTCACCGCCAGTGCTGCTGGCGATGCTGGTCACGCCGCTGCTGCGGACGTGACGGTGTCCTTCCAGGTTCAGCGTCTTTCTCAGACCATCACCATCACTCCGCCGGCCGACATCGAGGTTGACGAGGTTGCGACCTTGCAGGCAACCAGCAGCGCTGGTTTGCCGGTGAGCTTCGTTTCGTCCACACCGGGTGTCTGCTCGGTGGTCGGCAACCTCGCGACCGGCTTGGCCGCCGGTAGCTGCACGGTTACCGCCAGCACTGCGGGCGATGCGAGCCACGATCCGGCGGCCGATCAGGCCATCTCGTTCGCGGTGATCGCCAAGACCCCGCCGGCGAAGCTGCCCCATACCATCACCTTTGGCCAGCCGGCTAACATCCTGATCGGCCAGACCGCGATCCTGTCGGCAACGAGCGATGCCGGTCTTCCGGTGAACCTGCTGGCGAACAGCCCGTCGGTCTGTTCGCTCGCCGGTAACGTGATCACCGGCATCTCTGCCGGCACCTGTTCGGTCACCGCCAGCGCCATCGGCGATGCGACCCACGATGCTGCCACTGACGTGACGTTGACGTTCCTGGTGCTGCGTCTGCCCCAGACCATCACCATCACCCCGCCGGTCGACATCGAAGTTGGTCAGACCGCAACCCTGCAAGCGACCACCGATGCTGGCCTGCCGGTGACCTTCGAGTCTGGCAACCCGGGTGTCTGCTCGGTGGCTGGAAACGTCGTCACCGGCGGCGCCGTCGGCACTTGCGCGGTCATTGCCCGCGCTGCTGGTGATGCAGTCCACGACCCGGCGCCTGACCAGATCGTCACCTTCCTGGTGAACGCGAAGACGCCGCCGGCGAAACTGCCGCAGGTGATCACCGTGGTGCAGCCGGCCGCAATCGAAGTTGATCAGACCGTTACCCTGCAGGCCACCAGCGATGCTGGCCTGCCGGTGACTTTCGTATCGTCCACCCCTGGCATTTGCTCGGTGGCGGGGCAGGTGGCCACCGGCGTCGCCGCAGGCGGCTGCTCGGTCACCGCCAGCGCTGCAGGCGACGCGACCCACAACGCCGCGGCCGATCAGGTCATTGCGTTCCAGGTCAATGCGAAGACGCCGCCGGCGAAACTGCCGCAGGCAATCACCGTGGTTCAGCCGGCCGCTATCGAAGTGGGCGAGACCGTCACCCTGCAGGCCACCAGCGATGCTGGCCTGCCGGTGGTGCTGGTGTCCTCGACCCCGGGCATCTGCTCGGTGGCCGGCAACGTAGCTACCGGTGTCGCCGTTGGCGGCTGCGCCGTCACCGTCAGCGCTGCAGGCGATGCGACCCATGACGCTGCGACCGATCAGGTCATTGCGTTCCAGGTGAATGCAAAGACCCCGCCGGCGAAACTGCCGCAGGTCATCACCGTGGTGCAGCCGGCCGCTATCGAAGTGGGCGACACCGTCACCCTGTCGGCCGTCAGTGATGCCGGCCTGCCTGTGACCCTCCTGTCGACCACCCCGGGCATCTGCTCGGTGGTAGGCAACGCGGCCACCGGCGTCGCCACCGGCGGCTGCTCGGTCATCGCAAGCGCTGCAGGCGATGCGACCCACAACGCCGCGACCGATCAGGTCATCGCGTTCCAGGTCAATGCGAAGACGCCGCCGGCCAAGCTGCCGCAGGTCATCACCGTGGTGCAGCCGGCCGCTATTGAGGTTGGTCAGACCATCAGTCTGCAGGCGACCAGCGATGCTGGCCTGCCGGTGGTGTTCGTGTCCTCAACCCCGGGCATCTGCTCGGTGGCCGGCAACGTAGCTACCGGCGTCGCCGCCGGCAGCTGCTCGGTCACGGCCAGCGCTGCAGGCGACGCGACCCACAACGCCGCGGCCGATCAGGTCATTGCGTTCCAGGTGAATGCAAAGACCCCGCCGGCGAAGCTGCCGCAGGTCATCACTGTGGTGCAGCCGGGCGACATCGAGGCTGGCAAGACCGTCACCCTGCAGGCAACCAGCGATGCCGGCATGCCAGTCATCGTGTCGTCGTCCACTCCTGCCATCTGTACTGTGGCGTCGAACGTGGTTACCGGTGTAGCTGCCGGCACCTGTGCGCTTGAGGTCACCGCGGCCGCAAACGACACGTACGCCGCTGCGGCTCCCGTCGCCGTAGAGCTGGTGGTGAAGGAAGCCACCCCGGAAGTTGTGGTTCCGCCGCAGACCGGCGCTGTCGAGGAGTCAGGCTCCACCGTTATCGACATCTCCACCGGTGTCCAGGGCGGGCCTTTCACTGAAGCTGAACTCCTTGCGGTCATTCCAGCCGCAGGTGGCCATGCATCGGTAGTTGGCGGTGATGGCAACTTTGGAATCGACTTCCGTCCGACCCCGGGCTTCAAGGGTGAAGTCACGATTGAGTTCACGCTGACCAACGATGCCGGCAAGACGGGCATCGGCTCCGTGGTCCTTCAGGTTGTCGCTCGTGACAATCCCGCCATGGACTCCAGCGTGGTTGAGCTGATCTCCATGCAGGCAGAGGCTGCACGCCGTCTGGGACAGGGCCAGCTGCGCAATTATCAGCAGCGCACGGAATCGCTCCGCATCGGACGTCATCGCTCGGCTTTCGAGAATGGCATCACCCTGAGCAGCGCGTCTTCCCGTCAGCAGAAAGACGAGAGGATGGGCAATCCGACCGATGATCAGCTGCACCGTGACCGAGAGGAGGCTGAAGAGATCTACCGTGCTCAGGCCTCTGACGCTTCCGGGGACAATGCCAACGCCAGCCGCAAGTTTGGCACCTGGGCCAGCGGTGCCATGAACTTCGGCAAGACTCAGGCAAGTCGTTACGACAGCAACATCGACTTCACGACCACTGGTTTGACGTTCGGCGTTGACACTATGTTGGGCAAGAAGGCCTTTGCCGGTGTTGGTCTCGGCTACGGCCGCTATGTTACTGACATTGGCGAGGCTGGATCTCGTAGCGAGGGCGTTGGCTACAGCGTCGCTGCCTACGGAACCTACATGCCCTTCAAGAACGTGTTCATCGACGCCGTGGTGGGCATGCAGGATCTCGACTTCGACGTTCGCCGCGCAGTCGGTACCGGTGAGAACATCGCAGCAGGGAAGCGCAACGGCGACCAGGTCTTTGGCCGAGTCGCCACGGGGTACAACCTGCGGAACGAATCGCTCGTTTTCACCCCGTATCTGAGCTACGAGTTCGCACGCACCGACCTCTCCGGCTTCGAGGAGGCAGGTGCTCCGGCGTCCTCGGTCCTTGCGTATGACCGCAGCAGTGCTGACTTCGCCACCGTCGGCGCCGGCGTCACGCTGGAGTGGGATGTGACCACGGCCCTGGGCGTGTTCTCGCCCAAGCTGAGGCTGGAGCATGGCCGCGATGTGTTCGGCGCCAACAACGGCCGTGTGCGTTTTGTTGACGAGGTGGATGGCGAGTACAACACCTTTGCACTTCGCAGCTTCAGCAGGCGCTTCACGTCGGCCTCGCTGGGGAGCTCCTATGACATCCGTAATGGCTGGTATGTCACCGCCGAGTTTCTGCTCCGCCGCGACGAAAGTGCCTACGGGCACATGCTCGATAGGTCGGTAAAGATCGGCATTGAGAAGCGGATCGGTAATTGAGAAAACGAAGGGGCCCTGCAGAAGCAGGGCCCCTTTTTCGTTACAGGGCACTGCGCCGGCACCGCCTTTGGTGATCAGGAACGCCATCCCGGTTGGACGCCCAGGCTTGGCCCGCGAGTGCGTGCGGAACGATGGCAAAGAGAGGGAAGCAAAAAGCCCGGCCAGAGCCGGGCTTTTTTGATCTTCGCGTATTGGATGGATCAGTGGATCCGCTTGGAGCTTCGACTCATCACGCGGCGATCTTTGATTTCCTGCGCTGCGATCGCGTGGAGATCCTGCGGAATCGGGATGTTGTAATCCGGGCTTCCCGGGTAGTTGCCGGCCGGGTCGGGCCACAACATCTGTCGCAGCTTGGTCGGCACGATGTTCAGCCTACGCGCGATGCCGATCAGGATGCCGACATCCGGGGTTTCAGCCAGATCGATCGTGCGCAGGATTACCGGCATGTTGGAGATTTCGGCAATGGCCTGTTCGTCAGGGATTTCCGCACCCTTGAGCATCGCCGCCAGGTCGTTCAATACCGGTTCCGCCACCTGCGGAGGTAGGCCCACGCAGATGAGCTCGTAGCCCAGAGTGGACGTCAGGCCGATGGTGTACGCCCAGCCATTGCCGCCAACCAGCTGAACCATGTGGCCGTAGTTCTCAATGATCTTCCGGCAGTTTTGTTCGTATTCATCCGGCGTCTTCATGTATCTGCTCTGTTGGAGTAGGCACCATTCCAGCAGACCGCCGCCTGCGGCAAAATTGCGCCAGGGTAGACTCACGCCCTTGGCATCACCGGCATGGTGGGCATGGACTGCCTGTTCCTGGGCGACTGTGATGCGATCACCTCGCGTCCGGTCTGGGTGGCGTGGTAGGCCACCTCATCGCGCCTGACGCTATCGTCGGAGGCAGCCACGCGCATCAGCCCGACCTCAACCAAGTCAGCGCAGATGGACTGCTCTGGAGTTCCACCCTTCGCAACATAGCGGTTGCGATAGCCGCGGCGCTTTCCGGAGACCGCCACGCCCAGGGTCTCGCGCAGGATCTTCAGGGACTTCTCGTTGATTGGGTCACCACTCATGCCGGCTGTCCTACATTGGCAGGTGAGTGCTTGTGGGTACAGATTTGGTGCTTGGTCATTGATCACGAATCGTTGGATTGCAGGGCCAGTACCGCAGACGACTGGCCAGTTAAAAGTTGTCCATCAGCCTTGGGTGGCCAGCCGCACGCCAAACGTGGCGTAGTAGCAGATCAGTAGGATGCTGCTACACAACGGGGTAAGGATCGAGCTGGCCGGCGCACCCTTCCAGAAGTAGCGCATTGCCGAGCTCGCACTCAAGCCGACGATTGCTCCCATCGAGGCAATTCCGATAAAGGCCACGAAGGAGATCACAAAGGGCTAGTCGAACTCCCCTTGGCCAGGTTGGCAATGAACAGGACGTACGGCGCAGTAAGCACCGAGTAGATCAACCAAAAGATGGCGCTGGCCCGGTTGCTGTTGGACTTTGAGCTGAGCTGCCCCTGATGGTCTTTGGCTGTGTTGTGCATTGGGTCGCTCATATCTGGGATGCTTCACTTTTAAGGTGTGAGATTGATTCTACTGGGGGAGGATGGAGTGGCGATCGGTACAGCGGGCTCTCTCCCTTGATTTCAAGCCTCAGGGAAGGCTTTTAGAATCGGTGTGCCGGAGATCGTACCAACCGTTAAAGCTGTCAGAAGTTCTCTTGCTTCAAGATCCTCCCAGCAATCAACTAACTGGCTGACTAGGAAATCCGCACTTTCACGACAATCGGCGAATCGCATGCTCTCGAAAGTGTGGTCCGTCCGATCGTCATGCGGCCGCACCGTACGGACAACGTGGTTTCCCTGCGCAAGATTTTCGTAGATGGTGATCTCACCACTTGCGACGCCTATGCGAGGAAAGGGCTTTGTAGTCTTGCCCGCGACCTGCGTCACTGTGCCAAGCCACGGTCCCTCCAGCAGGTCAAGACTGGCTTCCCTGGCCTGGTACATGAAGATTAGGTTCCACCCAGCTTGGAGGTACTCGGCATAGCGACTGGTAAGCCAGTGGCGAGTGTCGGAAAGCGTGCGCCAGCGACCAAGCTGGTGTTGTGTGAGTCCATCCCGGTAGCTGCCAATGGAGAACTCACGGCAGAGGAACAAGCCCTTGTGCTCATCAACAGCCAGGCGTAGCAGCTGATTGCCTGTTGAACGGCTGAAGTTTAGTCGGGCCTGCACTCGGCCCGGTTTTAGGTCTCGTCTCTCGCTGTCTTCGTTGGACATCGGCATATAAGAGATAGGTAGATCGTTCATAGGCGAGGGGACAGTATTGCTGGCATTCCGCCGCGGCGCCGCTCGCAACTACCCTCTTGTGGACGATGGTTAGGTTCACCGAGGGACGGGAGCGAGAAGCGTTGTGCAACGTTCATGCCGGCTGCGTGGCAGTCTATGGCGACCTGATGAAAGCCACAGTCGCGCAGCTCTCCTGCACGCCGCTCCATCCAGCCCAAGGCGGTCTCGCGCGAAGCGAAACGGGACTGTCGCTTGGGCAGGGGCGAGTCACCATCGAAGCGCCTTACGCGGAAGGAGAGGCGGTGGGACTGGACAACGAGTCGTACAGTCTTGGGCGCAACGCCTGCGATTGGCCGCTGGAACTCGCGAACTTCCTTGAAACTGCGGACGTTAAACATATGGCCTCATCTCGTTGCCGATGTGAGTCCACTATGACGAATCAGCCTGGCCGGAAAAGTTACGCAGCTACTATGCGCGTTCCCGGCCGTTTTATATGTGGCTCTTGGTGGCGTGTTTGGCGAGCAATTCTAGGATGCCTACTGCATCGCCGAAGTCTCCCATATAACCGGTCTCATCGGGATCGTCTTCCCACATGTCCAGCACTGCTGCAGCCTGCCTAAGGATCGATGCTGCGTCAGGCACGATCACCGGGTGTTTGGCGCTCATAGCGTCGAAGCCCTGCAGCATGGAGTCCAGAGCCGTCCACGCTGCGATGCGCTTGTCGCCGGTCCAGGTCTTCTTCTCGGCCTCGATGCATTGGATCAGGAGGTCCCGGAGTTCGATGCAATGGCTCGGTAGGACGTGCGGTGGGGAGGTGTAGATCTTCTCGCCATGGGCCGGCGCGCCGTTGAGCCAGCGCACACCACCACCATCCACGTTGGACAGGAACTCACCCACTGGCCGGCGATCGTAGGCAATGTGCGGCATCGCCGCATGAAGCATTACCCGCGCGTCTTTCAGGGAAGTTTCCTGCTCATCCTCGCTGAGGTCTTCCCACTCGTTGCGGCCGCCGGCGCGGGCAACCGCTGCAGACTTGATGGCCGCCTCAGTGATCTGCATGGTCATTGCGCCGTACCTTCGCGCAAGCTGACAGTGATGATCTTGAGCGATTCGATGGGCTGCATGGTCTGTCCTGGCCAGAGAATGGGGCGTACTGCTACCGACCCCCATTCCACCATCATCGGGAACTGATGAAAGTTGCATGGGCAGCTGCATAGAGTGGCTCAGCGCAGGTCAGCCCGCGGCGCGCCGAACAAGTGGGTGCGCCCCCCGGCCACCTCCGAGAACACATGCGCTCGCTGGGCCAGTTGCTGCACCTGGAAGAGCGATGCATAGAAGGACCCCTTCTCAGCCACGCATACAGAGAGGCTGGCCTTTCCTTCAACTGACCTCATGCCGCAAAGGTCGCCGGCGGCATCATGCCTCCATAAGGCCACCGGGGAGGCGATAAAGACCGACCTGACCTCTTCGCCATCAATCTTGGCTTCTGTTTCTTTCTGGTCTGGCACGAGGTGAAACCAGTCGCCACTGGGTTGGATAAACAGCCTTGACATGGGACGCCTATGTTATGAGGGCAGGGTTGGGTTGTTCGGCCTGATGAGCAGCCGTCTTACTCGGGCGATGGATCGAAATAGCCGAAGATGTACATCAGAATCAAGACAACAAAAGCGCTGGTGAGGGCCGATGTCCCCCAGAGATCGACGTTGTTGATGGCCGAGAAGTGCCCCGTGGCCATGCGCGAAAGAACAGACAAGATGCCGAACCAAATCAAAGTCAGGACGGCTGTGCCCGCTACGAACATCACGACCTTACCGATCTCGGTGTCACTGAGGCTCTTTTTGCTTTTGCCGCAGGTGCAGAAGCTTTTGTTATCTTTGCTCATAGCGTTCCTGTGGGTTGTTGGGTAGCTCGTTTGGTCACGTCACGCGTCAGTGCATAGACCCAGGTGGCGCCGTAGTCGATGGAGCCACGCGCGTATTGCTCTGCCGATTCCACGTCGGCAAGGGTCGGTAAAGGCAGGCCAGCGCGCTCGTATGCGACCTTTGCTGTCTGGTAGATGGCATTGATCTCAGCCTTGTTCCAGACCTCGAACTCTCGCCCCTTGCGCTTTGCCTGCTCTGCAGTCAGCGCGTCGTAGATGGTTTGGTCCGGCTCGCTGCGCGGGCGGAACGGATCGCGAGAGCCGTTACTGGCGGTCATTGCTGTTGTCCTGCCAGGGCGTTGAAGCTTCGTTCTGCTTGGCTGCGATTGTCACGACGAACTCGCATGCTTGACGCAGTACCTTGGACTCAGCGATCTGGAGGTTAGCCTCTTCGTTGGGCCAGACCTGCTGCGCGTACTCGCGTAGGTTTTCGCCGGTCAGGATGCCGGTTTTATGCCACCTGACGACCTCACTGCAGCGGGAGACGAATATGGGGTCCGGGGCAGGCACGATGATGGCCGGCGTGGATGCGCCCGAGGTCAGGTTGATCAAGGACATCGGCGGCCACCCGGTTGCCTCGCTGACGCCGGCAGCCGGCTCAGCAGCCTTGGAGCCCTCATAGGCCTGCAGCGTCTGGCGCATCTGCTTGTAGAACCTCTCGCGTTCGTGTTGGTGGAAGCTGATCCAATCCGGGTAGTGCGCCAAGCAAGCTGCCGTTATTTGTTCATTGGTTATCTGTGCCACGTGGCTTCGAGCTCGGGTTGGATGTATTCAGTAAATCAGAAGCAATGTGCTCGCCAAATTGGACAAGCGTTACAGGTGGGTGGGTATGTGGGTACTTCAGCTAAGGGGAGCACACGCCCGGGGTGCGCAGGAAATCTGAAATAGCTTGCTGATCTATTTCCACTCTCGCCAGGTATCCCCTCCACAAACGCTTCAAAGCGAATGCTGGTAGCCAGGATAGGTGGCTTGCATGTTGAAAGCGTGGCGAGATGCGATACCAGAGCTGATTGTCGGGGCCGAACGTAGCGATCAACTCCCAGTACAAG
Organism: Stenotrophomonas sp. STEN038; assembly: GCF_056759895.1. Classification (NCBI taxonomy): domain Bacteria; kingdom Pseudomonadati; phylum Pseudomonadota; class Gammaproteobacteria; order Lysobacterales; family Lysobacteraceae; genus Stenotrophomonas; species Stenotrophomonas sp. STEN038. The sequence goes on along the minus strand of NZ_JBRRDW010000001.1, from coordinate 26,036 downwards.
CCGCCTTGACTAACCAGGTCAGTGAGATGGTTGTTTAGCGTCAGCGCTTGAGAGCAGCTCCCAGTAAAGGCGACGTAGGGTTCAGTACACCCGAAAAGCCAGTGGTAATGGCCCTGGCAACTTGCTCTGGTCCGAAAGCCAGCTCGGGTGAGAGATTCGACCAGTGGGAAGATGCCAGGTTCGCAGTGGTCCTGATCCGGGGGCTGATCAGGCATTCCGCTGCTGGAATAGGAGTTGTCGTTTCTCAGCATCCCGATACATCGCCATCGTGGATGGGGAGGTCAATCGATGTCGCCAAGATTTACCCCTTCACCTCAGCGGGCTGCTGCTCCAGGGGAGCGGGCATGCCTTCCGGCGGGGATGGCACCCTGTGCGAACCAGGGCCCAGCTCCTTCCAGATGACCACGAAGGTCATGCAGAAGATGATGAACAAAACGATGCTCAAGAACCATCGCACTGCGTTTTCATTCAAGTTGAAGATTCTCGCCAGCCATCCGGAGACGGAAGGGCTGTAGGATTTCTTGCCCTTTTCCAGGTCGTTCATCTGCTCGCCTTTTTGTCGTTATTCGTGATTGGGCCGAATCATGTCGATTCGGTCTTAATCACTTCCAAAACCTGCTGCTTGTTGCGCTCCAGGAACTCGTAGATGCTCTCGCGCTCGTCTGTGTCGCCGAGTCCCCACGACAACGCAGCCCCGATGATTTCGGCCGGGAGCAGCATGAAGACACGCCGGATCTGCTCGCGCGTAGGCTCACCTGCGACGCCAGCCGCAACCAGCAAGTCGTGCAGCTGGTCCAGATCTGGGTGCCCTTCCGGGGTGTTTTGCCAATAGGCCTCGCGCACCGCATCTAGACGTTTCTTATCGGCCTGGTCAGCTTCTTCTTGACGCATCCTCAGCTGCTCCTTCTGCTCTTCCGTCGGCTCCAACCGCTGAACCAATTCCTCGCAAGTGATGCCAAGTCGGCGCGCTTCAACCTGCAGCAGAAGGCTCATTCCTTGACGGGACTGGCCAACAATCATGGTATGGGCGGTGCAGTCACCGTTATCGGATCTGAAAACCTGAGTTGTCATTGCTACGTCGTCCTGTGGGGGGAATAGCCAACCAATGCTGGAAAGCCTCAGGATCAGGCAGCCAGCGCGACCACTTCCGGATCGCGGGTCAGCTCGTAGGCCTTGCGCTCGGCGCCGGTGAGGGTAAGGAAGTAGAAGTCCGTCCAGCGGCCCTCGAAGTCCATCCAGAAGGCGAACGCACCGCGTTCATCGCCCGACGGCAGCACTTCGATGTAGCACTCGGAGTTGGTGTTCACGTCCATGTAATAGTAGGCCATGCCACCGCCGCCGAGATAGCCAGCCGGGTCAGCAGACTCAAACTCAGCAATGCTCTCGATGGTTTCGCGCGTGGCCTGGAACTGGGCGAACGTCTGGCCCGGGTGGTCCTTGCCCATCAGGGCGAACATCAGCTCCTCAGCAGCCTCGCGGCTGTCTTCGGACACCTGCACGCCATGGAAGGGGGCGCCGAACTTGCCGTCCGGGAAGGCGCACAGGAAGACAATCTCGCCATGGTGGTCGATGTAGGTCCAGCCTTCAGCGTCGCCGCCGCCCGGGATGATCCCATCGGCCGGGGACAGGCCCATCGCCTTGCACAGGCTCTTGGTTGCGACGGCTGAGGCCTTGAACAGCTCAAGGGTCAGCTCCGCAACGCCAAACGGCGACTTAGCCTCCGCTTGACGGACCAGATCGTGGATGGAGGCGCGGGCTTGCTTCGGGTTCATGAGGTGTTCCGGGTGCGTTCGGGGTATGTGTTCAGACTACGGCCCTGGGCCGCATTCAAAAGTTGCATCAATTCCCTGCAAAACCCGGGCCATTGCGGCCCGGGAGCAGTGGTGAGCGGGTGGTTTCAGCGCCCCGGCTGGACGGGAACAACCGGGGTCCTGTAGTTGGGTGCGCTCTCCAGAGCCTTCTCGAGTTCTGCGATGCGATCGGGGTGGTAGCCCGCCGTGCTGAGGTGGCCGGTCGCATCGGCGGTGGTGCCGTTGCTCTGCGGGATCTGTTGCAGATCATCTTCATCACAGCCGTTGGTGTCGTAGTCCACGATGCCGGTGCGCAGGCCTTCAACGTCCGAAATGATCTCGGTGACAATGCCTCCCTCCACGATCACATGAACGGTCGGGCGCCACGTGGGCACACCATCCACCATGGCTTCGTAGGCAGCCGTCACCTGCTCAGCCGTTTCCGGGTTGTCTCGGTTGTCGATGGTCAGCATGGACAGTTCCAGCGCGTCGCGTGCCTGCTGCAGCAGTGCAGCCTGCTTGGCAGCAGCTTCTTCGTACCCCTCCAGCGCCTTGCTGGCGATGGCCGCACAGGATTCGAGCCAGCTGTGCTGCTCTTCTTCGGTGTACGCGTGCCACTCGGCACCCTCATCGCCCTCGCTGCACTCGGTCCCCGAGGCGTCGAGCCAGCGGCCGTTGATCTTGCTGCCATTGATGATGGTGTGCAGGGCTTGTGCGAGGTTCTGATGGATGGTCATGAGCCGGTGCCTGTTGCTGTTGGAGATGAGTCCATTTCAGCAGGTCGAGCGCCTCCAAAAAGTTGGACCTCAGCAGCCGCGAGACTTCACCAACTGCCACCAATCTGGCTGCGTGGCTGACCTATGTGGACGCTGTCGCTGATGGGGCGAGCTGCAGCTCATGCGCCGCCAACGCCTCTTGCGCCTGCACCAGGCAGCAGCCAGCTGCATGCTTCACAGGTGGCTCATCGGCAAGGACGTGGCAGCAGCTGACATGCCAACCACCACACTCGCCCTGATAGCCCGAGCTACCGTTCTCGATGACGTTGCGCAGGGCCGAAACCATCCGGTCCACGGTGTTCGCCGGGGCATCGTCGTTGTTGCTGCCCGAGCGGACCAGCCGCGGCAGGGAAAGATGGCTGCTCGGGTCCGCCGCTGCAGTGAACATGCGCTGCAACTCATCGGCCTGCTCTGTCGCACCAGCCTTTGCGTAGAACTCCTGCAGCCGCCGCACCTGATGCACCGGCACCGTACTGCCAGCGATCACCGTGGTGCGGCAAACGTCCATGATGAGTTCCAGCTCGTCGCGACGATCCATAGCTGGCGGCCCGGTCGGGTCAGCCAATGAGCCGATGATGCCCAACGGGACAGTCATGTCGGCATCAGCATCGTGGTCGTAGCCCAAACCGACCAGCCGACCATCGCGAAGGCGGCCGTAGGTAACCGGCTTGGTGCCCAGCACCTGGAGCGCGGCGGTCAAGGCGGGGCGCAGTGCGGCTTCCCAGTCCTCAGGGGATTCGGGGGCGGTGTAGACGCCGTCCTTGACGCATGCAGTGGCAGCAGCGCGCCAAGCGGCCTCAACGGCCAGCTGATCTTGGGTGAGGCTCATCGCTACATCCTTCCGTGAAAGCGGCCTTCGCCGGTTCCGTGGTCATCGCAGTGGGCGACGCTTACATCGACGTCGTCGGAGTAGTGCTGCGGCGGGATGCCGCAGTCATCGTGCTTCCGTTCTTCGATCAGCACCGAGGTAAAGCCATAGGCCCACGCGGTGCGGCCGGAAGCTTCCAGCCGGTTGAGGTGGCCGCTCTTCTGCGCCTGGCTCAGGTAGACGTCGCTGGCAGCGACATTGATCGCAGCGGCCGCGCCCGTGACCTCTTGCCGACGGGTACCCGTATCAACGAGGAATACACGCATAGTTCGCCCCCTCAGTCCTGCTCGGCGCGCAGGGCTTCCTGCTCAGCCTGCGAGGCCTGTGCGTTGCCCGTGGTCGCCTGCAGCGCCAGCTGCAGGGCATTGACGTCGGTCGCCGAGTACATGCGCTCAGCGTTCCACAGCTTGCAGTCGGCGTCCTCGGTGCCAGGACGGCAGGTCACCACCTTCTGACCGTGCTTGCTGGACGCAAGGACCGCGCCAGTGATCGGGGCCGGAGGGCTTGCTACCAGTGCGCCTGCCGCTGCCAGCGCCTGCAGGAGCGCATTGACGGCCGACGCCGGGTAGATGCGCTCACCGCCCCACTGGGCGCACGTGCTGCCCTCGGCGCCTTCCTTGCAGGTGATGACGTGCTGCCCACGATTGCCGGTGGACAGGATTGCGCCGGAGACGGGCGTCGGAGTGGAAGAGGTCATTTCTGCGGCTCGCGCGTATCGGTTGTGATGCTGGTATTGGACCAGCATCACCGCCCGCTCAAAGTTGCAGCATCACCAGATCGCGTTGATCGTTCCGAGATCATTGCCCACCTGATACTGCAAGGTATCCGTGAAGCAGCTCGCGTTCTGAATCACCGCCATCCACCAAGCACCCTTCTGAGCGTCCGGCGCCGGGATGAAGAACACGCCCGTCGAGGCATACAAGGCGTCGCCAACTTCATGTGAATGATTGATTTTCAGGTACATCGGCATTTGGAAGCCCAGGGCGTCAGAGGTATCGGCAACCTTCACGATCCCGCCAAGCGGCCGCTTCTTTGAGAACAGCACAGCGGGGAGGGGGTGACGAATGCACAGCGTGCCGATCTCTTCGAGACTAGGCCCCGTTCGTACCATGCTCTTGGGGATCGACTGGAGGTGCTCGGTCTGCACATCTTCGGCACTTGGTGAGCGTCCAGTCTGGGCATCGTCCGGGTAGATGATCCCGATCATGTTCTGCCCGGCTTCGGCGTGTTTGTGTGCCTCTGCAGCAATGGCGTCAAGCGCCACCGTGCGTTCGTTCCCGCTGATGTCGGCAAAGCCGAATTCCACGAGGATCTCATCGGTGAACGGGGTGTGCATCAAACACTGACCGCCGGTGGCGATGACTCGCTCGGTTACGTGGGCGATGCCTTGATCGCTGGCCCATGTCCAGAAGAGCCTTGCAGCAATCTCATGGATGGCGCGGGGGTTCAGCTTCATTCCTTGGCTCATTGACCTGATATTCTCGTTTGGAGGGGATGTTTTCGGAACGTGATCCGGAGGTCAGCGTCCCTGTGATACCTCGACGATCCGGCCTGCGATCGTCTTGCCGATGCCGTCCACCTGGCACAGCGCGGCGGCGTCTGCGGCCATAACAGCGGCCACGGATCCGAAGTGCTCAAGCAGCCGCTCGGCCAGCGTCGCATTGACGCCCGGCAGTCCTTCCAGGACATAACTGCGTGCCGAGAGCATGGCCTTACCCTTGTTCGTCCGCAGGGCCAGGTTGTAGCCGAGGCCGTGGCGCGAATGCTGCGCGATCTTGGCCAGCGTGTAGGCCGTGGCTGTCATATCCGGAACCTGCAGCACCGACAGGCCCTTGATGGACGACAGGTAGGTGAAGGCGCCGGTGATCTGCTGCATGGTCATCCGGCCGTTCTGCCGGTACAGATCACCTTCGATGATGATGAAGCACAGGGTCTCCGGCTCGAAGCTCATGCGCTCGGCCTGGTTGAACAGGCGTTTGTCCGGATCGATGACCGAGGCCTCGAAATCGGCCACCGTCTTGCGCTCGATGAGGATGTTGCCGTTGATGCGCACGTCGGCCAGGGGCAGGGCACAGCGTACGACGTTGGCGAACGGTGCCTTGCTCAACAGGTCGAACAGTCCGTCCGGCTCCCGGTGGTCCACCTCGAACGTCACATCCCCATGGATCGGGATGGTCGTGATGTCGAAGTCATGCAGAGATCCGACCGGCAGTACACCGGAGACGGGTACAGGGCTATCCGCTGCCTGCACGGTTCGCTGGCGAACAGCTGCAGGATCCTGTGCAGCGTTGACGATCATCCGCCAGGCGGTGTCGCCATTGAGGCCTGTCGCCCCCACTTGCGCCAACACACCGGCGACCACGTCAGGATTGGTTGTGTCACCCTCGATCACGATCTTGCCGCCCTGCAAGGATAGCCAGGCTCGGCCCGAGATGCCGCGCCCGCCCAGATACACGCGCTGGGAGCGGCCCTTGTCCCAATAGTTCAAGCGAAATGCCATCTGCAGCTCCAGTGCTGTAGGTAGTGAGGCCTGCCGCTGCCCGGCAGGCTCAGGCTTGGGGGATTTCCTGGGATCGCCCGAACGCCATCAGCGTGATCATCTTCGACATATATGAGGAGATGAAAATTGCAGGCAAGAGCCAGAAAGCGACGACTGCGCCCTGAGCTCCGATTCTTGACTCGGTGCTGATCAAGGGCGCACCGGATCTACCAAAGGTGATCAGGGGAGCACTTGCGCTCAGCATGAGCTCAGCGAATTTCCATGCCAGGACTGCGAACGCGACCATCACCAGATAGCGCAGGAGCATCCACTGCCAACGGGGCTGTGAAAGGACAACCTCATCGGTAGCAGGGTGCCCCATGGTGACGTTGAGGAGCAGGATGACCAGGATGATAGGGAAGCCCAGTTGTTGGGACAGGATATTCGCGGCGACGGGCAGCGACAGAAGCGTGAGCAGGAGGGCTGTATTCACAGAGCCACGGATGATGTACTGGCCTTCGCTCAACTTCGTCTTCTTCTTCACGCCCTCGGGTTCCTTCCTTGATCTTGATGGCACATGCCGCCGGTCCTGCTTGGACATCAACGCTCAAGCTGGTTGCTGTCCTGCCGATTCCGCCTTGGCCTTCACGAAAGCGTCGACAAAGGCCTTGACCCGCTCCGGTGAGTAATCGATCCGCTGGTACTGGTTCCTCCAGGTGGCCAGCTTGGTCTTGTCGTTTCCAAGCTTGCTGATGAACTCCATCGCGTACTCGAAGGTGTTGGGATACACCTCGATACCTCCCGGGTAACCCGGGCAGTCCATGACGAAGAACGTGTCCGGTTCGACTGCAGGTTTGAGCTGCAGGGCTTCAGTGATGGCGAGTATGGCGGCTTCATCATGCACGCTCGGCATAACGCCACTGCGAACCATCTCCGCCCAATACTTGCGCCCTAGGCGCTCATACTGGCTCGCCAACATTTCCACGGCAGACGAGTTCAACGGGCTATCAGCCATTTTTCTGCACCTGTGTATCAGTAGCAAGGGTAAGGGTGCAGGCCATGGACATCATGTAGCCAACGCCGGCGATCTTGTGTTCGTGCGCTGCCCCGTGCGACTGCAGATGCGATTGCACTGCGCGGTTGAGCATTTCGGGGTTGAAGCCTTCCTTCAATTCAATCGTTCCCTCCGGCAACGGCCGGTCGTACATGATGGCCTCTGCCATAAGGGTGTACTGGTTGCCCTCGCGGAACTCGCGCGGAATGTCCTCCCACGGCGGCAGGAGGCGATCGGCGGAGAAAGCCATCTCCACGTCGCTGATGGAGCCCATATCCTCGGGCGTCACTTGGTAAGCCATGTCATGCCTGTCTTTCTTGTGATGTTGATCGTGTTGGCGAGCTATATCGCCCTGGCCTTCGATTACTGGTCCAAGGTCTGCGCGGAAGCTCTGGCATTGCCCGGCATGGGCGTGTCGAAGTGCAGGGCATTCTTCGCCACCTGTTTTGCGCGGATCCGTGCCATCACCTCAGGCAGGTTGATCCGTGCGAGCTCAGAATCTCCGGCTGCATGCATGTCCAATCCCGCCACGGAGCAGTAGCCGGCCAGGGTGACCATGACCCCACCGACTTCCTGTAGCGGTTCGCCGACAGGGCGCCCGTACACGTAGCCAACCAGCGTTGGCACCCGCGACTGGTCGTATCCATGGGCCTGCAGCAGTTCGATGACCTCTTCCAGCAAGCGGTCGCCGCGCTCGGTCATGTTGGTGTAGAGCGAGGGCGGGAAGCACTGCCCCATCCAGGTGGCCACGCCGGACTGGAAGGAGGGCAGCTGGTCGTGGCCAGCCGGGTAGGGCGATTCCGCCAAGGCGGCCTGATTGGCCTTGATGAGCGCCAGCACTGCCGGGGAGTTCTTCGGATCGTCCTGGCGGACTGCGCTTTCGATGACCAGGCTCAGCCGGTCCAATTCGCGAGCGATTGCCTGAAATCCTTCATTGGCAGCTCGAGGGTGAGCTGGCTGGTCGCTCTGGCCGGCGGCCAGCAGCTGGGCGATGGCGTCGGCGCCCTGGATGTGGAGCGTTTCCGAGCATTCGTCGCAACCGAGCACGAATACGCACTCGGTGTCGTGGGTGTTGAGCCGGCCCTGTACCACGTTGTTCTTGATGCGGACGTGGGTGAACCAGGAAAGGGAGGTGCTCCCGCATTCCTTGCACTCGCTGGGGGCGCCCGGTACCGGCGCCAAGTTGGCGCTCGGTTGGGTTGTGGTGGAGGTCATGTGGATGGTCATCCTCGTCCCCTTTGGGGCGGTTGCCTGCATTGGCGTTGAACCATCATTGTCCCAGCATCTCCTTGCCCGGAAAGTTGCCAACCGGCCCTGTGACTCATAGGCTTAGGCTTGCGCCCGTGCAACATGCCGTCGGCCTAGTGGCTGTTAGCTCTCCGGCTTGGATACGCGCCACTTGGCGATCGCGTTCGGGAGGAACTTGCGTGCTGGGTTGCCATTCCAGCTGGCCATGACGAATTTCCCGTCCGGATCGACGTCCTGGACGTAGACCGGATGCACCGCGGTGCGGCGCATGGTGGTATTCCCGGCCTTCTGCTTGGTGACGCTGTAGAGCGTCTGCCCGGGTTTGATTCGGCTGATTGCGGCCATGTGGTCTCTGGCGGTGGCTAATAAGCCACAACCCTCGCAGTTCGGCCGGCAGCGCAAAGTTGCACTTCTACCGTTGCGCGCCGGCCTGGTCAGTCACTCCGAGACCTGCAACAGCGCGTCGGGGTCCTCGAACTCGGCCGGGTCGCTCACCAACTTGGAAAGGAGGTGGCACAACTGGTGGACGTCGGTCGTGTTCGCCTGCAGCTTCCAGTGGTTCGGCCGAGGCTGCTCCATCCCAGACTTGTAGCGGGACTTGACCCCGTCCAGGGCGAGGCGCAGCAGACCTTCTTCCCGGGTGGGGACGTCGACGTCCAATGAGGACACGTAGTACCAGCGGCGGTCCGGGCTATACATCGACGGCAAAGGGCGATTGTCGAGCTCAGGGGAAAGGCGGCGCACGGTCTCGAAACTGGTCTTCGCGACGAATTCATCCCAGTCGAAATATTCATCTGGGGAAGTCTCCTCCGGCGGGGCCAGCTCGAAGACCTCCGATCGCACGAACACGCGCCGCGGCTCCGGCGGCACACCGCGGCGCTGACCGGTCTTCCGGAATCCATTGGCTTCCATCACCTCGCAGACCATCGAGCCCACGGCTCGGCGGGCATGGTCGGCAACCTTGGCCGCGCGCTCATCGGTAGATGCCCGGCTATCGATGTCGGCCAGGATGTTGGCCAGGTCGTTGTTGATGCCGGCCACCGCCGGCTGGCCGCGCAGGGAGAACGACGCCATCTGGCGGTACCCGTGTTCGGAGTTGATCAGGGTCCACAGGCGGCCCTGGTTCCAGTCGACGTACTCGGCGAACTGGGGGCAGCGTGACTTGAAGGCTTCGGGGTCTGCCGGGCGAAACGCATTGATACGGGGAGGTTGATTCATGGCTGCTTATCATATGGATGGATGGCGTCCATTAGTCTACAAGCCATTAATGAGAAATCAAGGGGTCATCTGCCGCTTGGAACCCTCTCCGACACGGCGTATACGTCTAGTTCAAGCGCGGCCAACCCAACGCAAGGCTACGGCTTCATTGGCGGGTGGGGCCTGCGTCGACTTGAAAATTAGACGAATACAGCTAATATCCGGCCTAGCCTCCAATTATTAGAGGAATACATCTAATGCAGACTCTCGCCGAACTGGGCCAGGCCGTCGCCAGCCGCCGTCGATCCTTGCGACTCACCCAGACCGATGTAGCTAGTCTTGCCGGCGTATCGTCCGACACGCTGTCCAAGTTCGAGCTTGGCAGGGTGTCCGAGTTCGGCGCCCGCAAGTTGCTGGCTGTGCTGTCCACCTTGGGCATGGAGTTGGCCTTCACCGAGGAAGGGACCGCAGGGAACCTTGACGAGCTGCGCCTCGAACATCGGGCGCCGCGCCGATGATCCTGTCCGTCTACGTGCATGGTCGGGAGGTCGCCACACTCGAAGACCTCAATAGCTTCAGCTGCAGGCTCACCTACCGCCCTGACGCTAACCCTGACGACCTGGTGTCGCTCACCATGCCGGTGCGCCGTGACCCTTGGGATTGGGACGCGCCGCTGCACCCGATCTTCCAGATGAACCTGCCAGAGGGCTACTTGCTGCGTGTGTTGCAGGAGCTGTTTGGCCCGCACATCGGCGGCAGCCCAATGAATCTGCTGTCGGTGGTCGGTCGAAACATGATCGGCCGCGTCCAGGTGGCCCCGCCAGGCGCCGATCTCAACGAGCCGGCAAAACCTGTCGATGTAGCCGATCTACTGCAGGGCGATAACTCAGCCGAAGCATTTGCCGAGCTGGTGCGCGAGCACGCCACCAGCGGCGTATCCGGGGTGGTTCCAAAGTTCTTGGACAAGGACCAGGTGCCCCGATTGAGCATCGACAAAAAGGGAACCCTGTTCACTCGAAAGCACATCATCAAGGGATCCTCGCCACACCTGCCATTCGTCTCCCTCAACGAGCACCTGTCGATGCAGGTTGCCGCCAAGGTTATTCCGACCGCGACGACGGCCATCTCCCAAGATGGTCAGGCTCTTGTGGTTGATCGGTTTGACGTCGATGAAGAAGGCCTGCCCAAGTGGGGCATGGAGGACTTCTGCGCGCTGCTCGGTATGCCGCCGGAAAACAAGTACGAGACGACGTGGGAGAGGATCGCCAGGGCCGTTCGCGACCACACACCGACGGAGCAAAGGAACGAAACTCTCCGGCATCTGGCAACCACCGTCCTGCTCACCTATGCGCTTCGCAACGCCGATTGCCATGCGAAGAACGTCGCGCTTCTCTACACCAGCCGCAAGGATGTGAAGGTTGCCCCCGTCTACGACATGCTGACCACGGCGGCCTATCCGACCTATGCCAACAATCCGCCAGGTATCTCCCTGGGTGGGCGGAAGACCTGGGCGCCCGGAAAGACACTGCAGACCTCGATCGTTTCGGTCTTCGGGGTGCCAGCACGTGAGCAAACGCAGATCGTTGATCAGATCGGACAGGCCATCTCCGAAGTCGGGCCTGCCGTACGTGAGTCCATCGCCGAGCACCCTGGGTTCCGCGACATTGGCAAGCGGATGCTCTTGTCCTGGGAGGAAGGGCTTGGCGTACTGCGTGACAAGCGTACCTACAACCTTGGCGCGCTGGATCTCGGGGAGCCGTTTCGAGGCCTTTCCGACCCGGAAGTAGTGAAGCCGGAACGAAAGGTCATCGGTCGATCCGGGCTGGCTGACGAAGATCCGATGGGTTGAATCTGGCGGGGTTCAAGGGGACTGAGGGCTCTCGCGCCCGAAGTCCTGATTCCGTTTACACCGGCGGCGCCATCAGCTCCCGAAAGTGGGTGGGCTGATCAGGTGAGGGGTCCACGTCGGACATCAAAGGGTCGACCCAGACCCACAGGGCGTATTCCTCGCCCTCGATCCACTTCATGACGCCCTGCTCGCCGTTGAACACCCACAGCGGACGTCCATCCTTGCGCGCCTTGTCGATCGGCTGCCAGGACTGCGCGGCCAGGCCGGCATCGACCATCTCCAAGGCCTTGTCGGCCTGACGGCGCGCCACCGAGGCCCAGCCCAACATGGACTGCACCGACTGGCGTGCATGGTCATCGGGCTCGTAGATCGAGATGAACGCCATGGCGCCGCGCGCACGGGCGAAGGCCTCCGCCACGGTCGTTTCACTCCCAGTGCTGGCCACGCCCGGCGCCTCGACCAAGGATAGGATCTGCTGCGCCTGGCCATGGCCGACGGCGTTGTCGTCACTGATGATTGCGCGGGCACGATCGCAGATCTCTTCCAGCAGCGTCACGCCGTCCAGCTGCTGGCTTGCTAACCAGGTCGGCACCGCGGTCCAGCCGAGCAGCTCATCGCCGTCGGCCAGCAGGTGGACGAAGGATTCCGTGCCGTCCCCGCGCGACACTGCCACGTGCCAGCCGGTCAGCGCCCAGGTCGACGAGATTTCGCCGACCCTGCTCCAGGCGACGCGGTTGCCGTTGGTGGGCGTCTCAGCAGGCATGGCCAGCAAAGGCAGCTCATTGGCGTAGACAGCCGGCCCCGACTTCACCTCTCCGGTCAGCGCGACGCGGAAGGCCGCCCATACGCACAGGTAGTCGCCGCGCTCGACGACCGGTGGCGTGTCAGGATCCGACCAAGACAGGATCGGGTTGAGGTAGATCGGCCGCAGGCCAGCGTCGGGCGCGGGCCAGACGAACTCCCTCTTGCTGGTGCCGGCGCGCATATTGCGGACGGATCGCGGGTCGATGTACCCGATCGCATTTGCGGTCATGGTGGTCCTTGCTGGATTCAGTGGCCCAAGGCGCGCAGCGCCTGGCAGACGGAAGGTATATCGATCAGGTTAGGGGTTCCGGCCAGGCCGAGAAGTTGCGATGAACGACCGCACAGGGGCGTGATATTGCACTCATTGAGTGCATCAGGAGCCTTTCACCGGCTGCAGCGGCATGGCAGCGTCCTCAGGCGGCGGCACGGCGCCGGCCGTGGTGGTTGCCAGGCGCTTGGCAGACTTGGCGAGCACGAGGGCCTGCAGGGCTTCGTCGATCAAGACTGCAGGTGCAGTGCCCGGCGGGAGCTCGGACATCGCGCGTTCGTACAGAGCGTCATCGACGGCAACGGTAATCAACATCAGGGGACTCTCACGGTGTGGCGGCGGGCGCGGTGGTCGCACCCATTGCGAATAAAGTGATGCGTCACGCACGCGGGTACCCTGTCAGGCCGCCCGCGCGGGAGGGTAGGGCAGCCGAGTTACAGCAGCACTAGCGACAGTTCGTCACCAGTGGCGTGGGCCGTCGCCGAGAAGGGGAGCAATTCGGCAGCCAGACCAAAGGACAAGCTCGGCCTCCAGCCGGCGCGGCGCTGGTCATCAAGCCACTCGTTACAGGCGTTCATGGCCGTGTACCTGGCAGTCGAGAACTGAATCGACGACGCGACGCGCACACCCTCCGGATAGCTACCTTCGCAGCGGGAAATCTGGGAGGCGAAGAACAGCGGAGTTTCGATCACGCGGTGCTTGTACCAAACCTTGGATTCAGGGTTCCAGACGCGGCCAGAGTCGAGCTCAACAGCATCGGAGAACCAGGCCGAGGCATCCAGCAGAGCCGACACCTCACCATCAACCTCCTGCGTCTCGAGCGTGGATAGATCCCAGTTGTGGCCATCGTCCGCAGTGATGAGGGTGTTGTATTCCCGCACAAGGCAGGTGAATGCCATCTGCAGATCGCGTGCAGTGCCGCCAATGTGCTTCTTTCCGTCCTCACTGCGCACGGCGTAGTAGTACCCGCTATCCGTGTAGTAGACGGACAGGGCGCGCGTGTCGCTGGAATTACGGTCGCTGAGCGCGAGAAGGATGTTGGTGACGCTGGTCATGGTGCTTTCCTGCAGCTGATGCAGGTATTTCACCAAACTGGCATCGCCAAAAAAGTTAGAGCCGCAGAGCTAACACCTGCTTGCAGGTGTGGCCCAGCGGCTCATTGTGGTTCGTGCCGATGCAGTCGCACTGTCCCATGAGGGCGCTGCAGTGCGTTGCACTAGAGGAATTGCTCTTCCACCAGGTAGAGCGGTTGGTAGCCCTCGACCTTCACCAGGTTGTTGACGGTATCGACCTCGGCGCCACGTGCTTGGAACCAACGGAGCGCGCCCTTGATGAACTCGCCCATCGCTTCGCCGCGCGCCTTGCGGAGGCTTGCCATGGCCGGTCCGTCGTAGAACGCCGCAGCTGCATCGGAGCAGGCCAGCTCCACGCCGCTGGTACGCGGATAGGCCGACAGGTGCAGCTGCTCGAACATGTGGCCCAGTTCGCTCGGCAGGAGCTCTGTGAAATCAGTATCGGCCCGAGTAACGGAAGTCCCACGGCCCATCTGGTCAGCGAAGAAAGCCAAGGCAACGCCATTGGCCGTGTGCCAGGACTGCAGACGGGGATTGTGCTCATCCAGGAACCAGCCCCGATTCAACTCTTCCTTGATGAAGTCCAGCGGCTCGAATAGGAAGGTGGCGCAGACCACGTAGAGCGGGGCCCAGCCATCCTTGCCCAGTGCGAAGTGGTACGTGTCACCGTCACTGTATCCAAAGCCCCAGTTGGTGAACTTGGGCGTGGCCTTGGACCACTCGAAACTGCCGGCGTCGGTCAGGTGACCTTCCGGGGCAATGGGAACGGGCAGGGCGAAATTGTCGGGGCCAACGTTCTTGGTGGGCACCGGCCGCTTGGCGTAGCCAATGACGTTGAGGATCTTCTCGAGCACGAGATCAGCCCTTCAATTCTGTAGATGTGGTCACCACCGCATGTTACGGCCATGCGGGATCAGGCGGCCACCTCCAAGTCTTCACAGAAGATCTCGAATGCTTCATCGACCAGGGCGGGCAGGTCATCGCCGACGATGCAGAAGCCACGATTGCCGGCGTCGGCCGTGGGCGCGGCGCCGTAGTCCAACGGCTCGGCCACCATGTAGTCGCCGGCGAAGTTGGTGTTGCGCTTCGGGTCGCGCGCTCCGCATTCGATGCCCATTTCCTGCAGCTGCTGGATCTTCTGCTCGTAGGTGTAGTTCGGTGTGCGCATGGTGGAGATTTCCGGTGGATGAGGCTTCACGTTAGCCGGTGCGCTCGGCGGCCAAAGTTGGATGAATTAAGCGGCACCCGCTCCGGCATTGGGGCTGGCCAGCATTGAGCGTTGACGCGTCTCAAGTCGACGCGACCGGTGGCGCGCGCGCAACTGCAATTCATCTCCGTGCAGGTCAGCGCCATGACGCCTCCCAACGGAATACTGTAGTCTCTGGGGATGGAACTGACTTGGGCTGATCGAATCAATGCGCTCGAAGCGCGCGGATGGTCTGTGAGCGGTATTGCGCGCTCTATCGGAAAATCCCCACAAACCCTGAGCGAAATCAAGCATGGCCGCAGCAATGAACCGTGTGGCATGGCCGCTGTGCAGTTGCATCATCTACATACGACAGGTGCCATGCCGCCACTTGACCGCACGGAATACCGAACGCCAGCGCTCATGGACACGACTTGGGCTGATCGAATCAAAGCGCTCGAGGCGCGGGAATGGTCTCTGACGGACATTGCTCATGCTATGGGGAAAACCCTACAGACCGTGAGCGAGATCAAGCACGGACGAACCCGTGAGCCGGGTGGCATGGCTGCTGTGCAGCTGCACTTCTTGTACTCGACAGGGGCTAAGCCACCGATCACACGGTAGCTCCCGAATGAGGAGGCAGCTTGGGGCATATACCCAAGAGCCTCCGATCATCTAGTTCTACCGGCCGCTCCAACCAGAAAGAAATCCAAGGCTCAGCTGCCTGCTTGCCGAATCATCACATCCAAGGCGACAGGCCCCGGAAGGCCTTCCCGACCAGTTGGCGAGGAGATCAGCGGAGAGGTTACCGCACCGCGCAGGCAAGCGATGGTTGCTGCGCGCTCAAGCGGTTCGTTTTCCAACTTGCACTTCTTGGCCAGGAATAGAACGAGCTCGCGATCCGCCGGCCGTTCTTTCTCGAACTCCGGCCATACCAGGTGCAATCGTTCAAGAACAGCGTTCTTCTCGCTCAGCTCAGCCGAACCGACCGCCATGCACCTCGGGGTCATGAAAGCGATGAAGCCGACAGCTATGACGATGAGGATTTTGTCGAACAGGGTCATGGCAATTCCAGTTGTTTGATGGCGAAAGGTTGGGCGCTGCTGATGTTTGTCGTCCACATAGGACGACGGGGTCGAATTTACAGGGCCGTCACGGTGGCCTGCAGCTGAGAAGGCGACATGGCCAGCTCGGGCCGTTCGGCCAGTGCTGGCATGAGGCCGTCAATGTCGTCGATTATGACTTCCGCGAACTTCCTCGCGAAATCTGCACCAATTACCCCGCCGGCGTAGCGGGAGGTCACCCAGGCGCCGTCTGCTGCCAGCTTCGAGCGGACGGAGCTATCGTCTAGCGCCGCGTACGCCAACGTCGTCCCGCTGCCGCGCCTCATGAACATCTTCGTTGGATCGAGCAGCGCAACCATGGCGCTTTCATCGCAACCCACCCTAACTGCCTGCTCAACGATACGATAGCGTTCGCCGCCCCAGATACTTACATCAATCAGGCAGATCGTCTTACCGTTGGCGACGATCAGCAAGCCGTCCTTAGCGGCAGAAATCTCGGTGATGCCATGCCGCTTCAACGGCTCCGCGAACGTGGTGTTGAGTTCGACGCTGAATGCATCACGGGACGCCTTTTCCTTGTGGAGTTTGACCCCGTAGACGGCGGCCCCCAGCACACAGAAGAACAAGACGCCCGTGAGATAGAACGATGTGCCAGGGAATTTGTCCGTCATTTAGCGTTCCATGGAGAGGAGGGCACTCGGCGCCGGATAGGGGTAGGCGCGCTGGAATGCGGGATAGGCCCAAAGACCAGGGCCAGTCGATGTATGTTATCTGGCGCCCATCTGCAGGGCACGTACGGCGAAGCTCCCGGCGATCGACTTCTCGGCGCCAGCCACCGCCTTGCTCACCAAGGATTCGATCATCTCGTCACTGGCACCGACCGGGATCAGCGCCATATCGGTGGAGCAAACGTTGCGGCCTTCACTGGTGAAGCTGAACGTCAGGGAGTTGTTGTAGCCGTCGTCGCCGTACAGGTAGGCCACAGCCGTCTGGCCGACTTGGATCGTCTTGAAGTGCTTGGCGGCAAGCGAGCCGCGCCCACTGGTC
Source organism: Stenotrophomonas sp. STEN038 (assembly GCF_056759895.1). Lineage (NCBI taxonomy): Bacteria > Pseudomonadati > Pseudomonadota > Gammaproteobacteria > Lysobacterales > Lysobacteraceae > Stenotrophomonas > Stenotrophomonas sp. STEN038. The sequence goes on along the minus strand of NZ_JBRRDW010000001.1, from coordinate 9,333 downwards.
CAGCCGAGCTTCTCCATCACCGCAAGCACCTTCTTGCTGATGCTTTCCAGCTTGGCCATCTTCTGCAGGTCAGTGGTTGCGGTTTCCATGAGGCTTCACGTTCGGCGGGGATGTATGACCAATATAGGCATCCAGTGAACGCGCGAAAGTTGCATCACCATTCCAATCGGGATGCCATTTCTTGGAACGTCGGCTCCCAGGCTTCCTCAAGGGTTCGCAATATAAGGCCGCGGTCGTAACCATCCAGAACTGTGCCGGCGATAAGCGCCGGAAGAAGCAGGGATAGCGATTGAAAGTCCTTGACGGACGTTGCGTGTGGATCCTCAGCAAGGTTGATCATCTTGTCTCGCCAGCGCGCCGGCAATGGATCCTCAAGCCTCCCTTCACGGGGTATGAGGAAGATGAACAACTCACTGCCGTGCGCGCGGCCCAGCACGATGTGCCATTCGTTGTGCTGCTGTGCCGGCAGAGGACTGACGATCTCGGATCCGAATTCCAGGTCACCGCCGTGCGACGCAAGCGACCATGCCTTGTCTGCTGCGCTTGGCGTTTGTGGCATCAGGAGATAGGGGCCGTAAGTGTTGAGGTAACCGCCGGAATCGAACTCCAATTCGAGAGCGCGGAACAGCTCGGATCTTTCACGCCCGTCCAGGACCTCATCACGGCCGCGGATGTAGGCGCGGAGTCGTGATTCTGGCACGCCGATCTCGCGCGCCAGTCGCGCATGCCGGCCAGGCCAGGAGGCCACCAGGTGGCTCAACTCGAAGTCCGGATAGACTCTGCCGTGGGTGTCTCGCGGTTGAATCCTGTACGCGCCGCCAGCATGGGTCTTCTTCAGCTTTTCGCCGCGGCCCACTCCGATCGCGTTTGCAAAGCCAATTTCAACCCAGGGCCCATAGATCCAGTCCACAGGGTGGGAGCCCGTAATCTCGGGTGGCGCGCGATACGGCGTGTTTTCCCAATCCGTTCTTATCCTCAAGCCCGATGGGGTACCCCAGTCATAGCATTGAGGGTGAAAACCAAGCCAGCGCCTACCTTTGGTGTTCAGGTCGTCAATGGTCTTTGACGGCGGCTCTGGATACCACACCAGGCTGTGAAACTCTTTTCCAATCAGGCGGCGGTTTATCGCATAGGACTTTCGGTTGCCCAGGGTGGAGGCTATCGCGAGCCCTTCGAGCCTCTCGCGTAGCACGTGCGAGTCGAGCAGCTCAGGGCACATGGCCACTTCATCAGGGACACCTCTCATCCATTGATCGTCGCGCCAGATCTCAAGGAGAGCGTCCATCATGGAGATAGGCTCATCGCTGGCCACCAGCCGGATAGCCTTCAGCCTTGTGCTCGAGCAGCAGACACCGTAGACCAAGATGGGCAGCCAGCCTCGCGTCTTTGCGTCGACCAATGGGATGACGTCCGCTGAAACGACTACCTCGCGCTTGCTGTCCAGGAACAGGTGCGGCGAGACCTGCAGGCTGACTTGGTGCTGTCGGATCATGTCGTTCCCCAGTGTCTTGGCTGGATACCATGCCCGGCGACATGGCAGGGCAGGGAGTGGAAGCTGCAGAGATCAAGTGAGGAACCGAGCCTCGGCTATATCGATCGCGTCTTTGCGTAGGCGATCAACGAGGTTTCCGTTTCGTTGAGTCTGGCCCGATGCGCGGCGCGCACGCGCGCAATGTCATCAGGCTTCACGTAGTCGCTGAACTCCATGATCCGCTTGTTCACGTCGTCGTTGATGCGGTCGAAGTCTTCCGGGCTCACGCGCTTATTGATCAGATCCAGTTGAGCATCAGCCTTTTCCGCGAGCAGCTGGCGCATCTCGTCGGACTTTGTCGCTAGGCCCATCAGCATGTGACTGCCGTTGCCAGAGGTCTTCATGACCCACAGCGCGTCCTTCGAGCTATTGGCGTGAGGGATCAGCACTTGGTTGACGTGGTTGTGCATAGCCAAAGACAGCAGGACCAGGACGATAACTTGGTCATCCTTTGGCAGCTCTTTGACCCAGGCAGATGACACTACCCAGTTGGCGGTATCCACCGGATATGCGGTGGCGGGGGCGACCGGTTCGGCGGCGGTGCAGATGGCGGGCACGGCGAGCACGCATCCAAGAAGGAAACTACGGGTCAGAACCTTGAACACTGGCGATCCTTGCGCAAGTACGTGCAGAGATTCTAGCCGCCGTGTACACACCGGCCAACTCAGGAATGGCGAACAACATAGAGATTTTTCGGCCACATCCGTGCGTTGTCGCTGCACCCATAGTTCCCGAACGGGACTATGCGGGACTATGCGGGACCAGGCAGGACTATGGTTGCCGGAAAACTATGGTTGCCGAGCATATGTCCAGGCATAAAAAAGGCCCGGGCGGTCGGCCCAGGCCTTGGAAGTGCGCGCCGGGCCAGACGCCGGCGTTAGATCAGCCGCCCGCGCGAGCAGCCCCCAACAGCGCACCCATCACCTCAGCCGGCGCATCACGCCACTCATCACTGATCCAGTAGGCCAGCTCCAGCGGCACGATGCCCGGCACGGTGATGCGCACGTAGCTGCATTCTGCCGGGTGGGCCGGGCCACGGATCTCACGTCCATTGGACAGTTCAATGATGCATTCGTCGCCGTACACGCCCCGCGCTGATTCAAGCGCATTGGGAACTTCGCTGATGGCGATGCCCAGGCCTTCAGATACTTCTACCTCCCCCAACTCATTGAGGTCATTCAAGGTGAGCAGCTCGCACCAGGTGAACTGGTCGCGGCTCTCCCAGTGCGGGAAGGTGGCTTCCACGCGGTGGATGCCGCCGGCCAGGCTGCGGTGCCCGGTGGTGAACATTACTTCTTCGATGGCATCGTTGAACTCTGCCTCATCACCAGACAGCGCATAGGACAAGACCTTCGCCATGTCCCACATGCCGTCCTCATTGACACCAGCGTCCTCATTGGCGTTTGTGTCGACCAGGGCAATGAATTTGCCAGTGGCCGTATCCACCGAGAGGATGCGCCCGTTGCCCAAGCGAACCCAGGTAGCGGAGCGCCCCGTGACCGGCGTGAATTTGAACGTGGTGCTGGTGTTTTCGAGGATGGCTTTGGTGGCGGCGTCGGTCATTGGCTATGGCTCGGGTGGTGAAGGTGGTTTCAGGATGCCGGTGCATGCGAGACGCAAGGTTTGCCGGCCCAGGATGCATGGTTGAGGTGCTGCCGATTGGTCAGGCGGCGGTGTTGCTGCTGTCGAGGAGGGGCTGCTGTGCCTGCAGATACGCCGGACCGACAAAGCGATAGTTGCTACCTGCGGCACCAACCAGATCGGTCAGCACGGCCTCGCTCACGTCCATGGCCTTGGCCAGCTCAGCCGGATCCATTGCCTTGATCTGGTCCATCGTCAGCCGCTCGTAGTGGCCGACGTTGTAGTCCATTACGGGCCATGCGCGCGCCGCCTCCGCCTCGGACACGTCCGCTTCATTCCAACGCGGGATCATGCCGGCGACGTAGTGGCGCCCATTGCCAACGCTGCGGCACGCCTCGTACATGCCATAGCGGAAGAACTGCTCATCGCCGCAGACGGCATAAGAGAGCGACATGCTGCGGCACCAAATGCCATCTTGGTCGAGCTCGTCTTCTTCCTCGCTGCGATCTTTGACCACCATCTGGAACTCACCCGTCTCGGCATTGACCGGAACGATGCGGCCGCCGCGGAAGCGAACCCAGACGACGTCGATGGCATTGATCTGCGATTCGGTCGCGGTGTTGTGGGAGGTGGCGGCGGTGGCGGTCATGGGTAGTGCTCGGCTGGAGATGTGACCTCAGAATGCCATTTTGGACGAGCCGCAAAAGTTAGCCGATCCCGCAGCTCTGCGGTCGCAGTTATGACAGGAGCGGGGGGGTGACCGCGCCCCTTTGACAAGCACCAGGCGTCGCTGATTTCTCGGCTATTTGGCAACTTTGGCCGGGCGCAAGATAGCGACATTGGCCAGATGGTCTTACTTGGACATCACGCGGTCGGCACACGCACCACAGATCGACCGCTGCTTGTCCATCAACGCCTTGCACGCCACTTCGCTGGTGAGATTTGGCAGGGCGATGGGGCGGACATTACTCAACCCCTGACCCTTCGCAGGAATTGGCATCTTGGCCGCATTTGCCATGGCAACGAGGAACTCATCCTGCGACCGGAGCCAGTCGGCCACCCAGGGGAACTCGACCAGGTAGCCGGGGACATGCATCTGCAGGTGCTCGATCAGCTCGCGGTTCTCATCGATCCGCTTATGGATGCCGGCCGAATGGTGGACGACAACGCCCATGACGTCGATCGTCAGCAGGTCGCGTGCCACGTCCTTCTTGAGCCGTGAGGCCACTACGAAATGAATGAGCGCGGCGAGCAGGAGGCCAGTGGCGATTCCGAGGATGTACATGGGGTTGGGTTCTTCTGGTTGTGGACGAATGGGCTTCGGGCCAAAGCTCCAGCCGTGGCTGCGGACGTAGCCGTTTCTACGGCTGCAAAATCCATGCCGGACGGCGACGGTGGGGCTCAAGCGGCGGGCATCTCGCTCACCTGCTGCTTTCGGATTGCAAGAACCTTCGCGTTCATGAGGTTGACCGGTACGTTGGCGAAGTCCTCGAGCACGAGCTTGCGGCCGATTCGCGCTTCAAGGCAGCTCATGCAGAGCATGCCGACGATCTGCGGATGCGCCTCCTCCCACAGCTGGTTGGTGACCATGTAGTAGTCAGACCCGCCCGTGTGCGTGCTGCAGTCCTGACACAGATCCCAGGCGAGGTCGCCAAACCGAACGCAGGCCTCAAGGCAGATACGCTCGGCGCGGTGCGGGTTACGGCTCATCTTGCTGGTGGTGTCACCACGAAGAACCCCATGCCACTCGCCCCGGCCGCAGGTCGCGCTGTATGGCGGGTTCACTGCCGGACTTGCCCCAGGGCGGAAGTCGTAGATGACCCCCGACACGTGCTGGGCGATGCGCTGGCGCTCATCGATGACCCAGTCGTCGTGCCACTTGCGGTGTTGGTGGATGTCGAAGCCCCGCGGTTGTGGGCGAGAAGCTGGCTTCGGCGCGCGGCCGGAGGTTTTAGGTGACGTCATGGATCTGCGAGACAACTATCTGGAAGGGAAGGGCACTTCGATGTGTGCCACAGCATCCCACCCTGCCGCCGCCGGGAAAGTTGGCCAGGTCCACGCCGCAGCCGGCGGAATCTTAGATAAACCCGAAGCAAATACACTCAATGAGTGCATTTAGACGAGCCAGATAGGGCAGCTGGGCACGGGAGGCCCTGCTACCGAGGTAGGCGAGTACCCCGTTCAGACTCCAGCTGCTCCCCCTGCTCACTGATGCGGCGCTGACGGAGGGCCGCCAGCAGCAGGTCATATCGGAACTGGGGGTCAATCCGCTCACGCCAAGCGGTTAGGCGCTCCACCACATCGCCTCCTCGGACCGCATCTAGGTATTCCTGGACCCGAAGTGTCTTCATGTTGGGGAAGGTGCCACCGCTGAACTCGTAGTCCGTGCTGCTGCTCCCGTCTGCCGCGGCCGCGTTGAAGTGCGAGTGCGCGTGCTCGGCCAGCAGTTGAGCGTCTGCCCACAACTTCACGAACCCTTCCGGGTAGTGGCTGTCACCCGAGAATTCTCCGCATCGCGCCATAGAGCGGGCGTTGACCAACCAGTTGCGCGGCACCGCCGACGGCGCTGCAAAACCGCTGGACGGAGCGGTCAGCTCAACTCCCATTTGTCGTACGACCTCCCCGAGCGCCTCCCGTGCCGCCGGTGCCAGATAGGCGGCAGGCAACGCGAGCCGAGCTGGCCGCCCCTGCAACAGCCCATTTTTCCCCTGCCACGCGGCGTTTAGGAAACCCAGCATCTCCTCGCAGTCCGGCCTGGTCCGCAAGACCGGCTCCACCGCGAACACCCGCGTGCAGTCGTCGATCAGGAACAGCCAGAATAGGGGATCGGTGGACTCAGTAATTTTGGCGGTCAGCTGGGAAGTTTCCCAATCGACCGGGTCATCGTCGTCCCAGTGTTCGGCCGGCTCGGCACGAGCGGCGCGGAGCAGTTTGTACGCCTGCTCGCGCGGGGCAACGATAGCCCCGTCTGGCAGCACACGCCAGGTGGGATCCTCGGACATCAGCAGATAGTGCAGATTACCGGCCGGCGCCCTCACTCGCGTGGGCTTCGCCGCCGATTTGCGGGCGCTCAGCACCGCCGCATGGGCGGCGACAAAGGCGTCATCCGCGAACACCAACCGTACATCCAGCGGATCATCGAACTCCAACGCCTCCAGACCGTTAGGGCGCGCGCCGGCGCCACACTGTCGGTCCAGAGAGTCGGCAACCTCACGCATCAGGCGTACAGCCGCAGGCTGATGATCGGCGCGCTGCAGTTCCGCCCGCAGCAGCCCCTCATAGCGGCTATAGCTGCCGGAATCGTCGTCGCGGGATACATCAAACAACGCGTCCGACAGGCCTTCCATGTGGTCGAGCAGCTCCATGGACAGCCTTTCGGCCAGGTCTTCGAGCATGAGCTCAATATCTCCGGCCTCGATTGCGGCCAGCCGCAGGTCGAGTAGCCTCAGGGTCACGACCACTGCGGCCCCCTCTGGGCGTGGCCAGCTGTACGGCTCGCCGGGCTCAAAGTCGACCGGTACCCGCAGCGCCACCTCAGCATGCACCACCGCCTCCAGCGCGCCGGCGCGGTTCCGTTTGCACAGGGACACGAAACTGGAGCAGTCCAGCCAGCGGGAATCTATGGTCGAACGCGCCGACCCCAGTGCCACGTCGAGCATGGGGATCCTCCCGAGCCCGCTGGCGATCGCTTCCTGCTGCAACTTCGCACGCTGCGCGCCTCGCTGCGGTGCAGTTTCAACTCCGGCTGAACGGTCCCAGCCAAATATCCTCATAGCGCCCCCAGACGGCTTGATGCCATGGGATCGCAGGGCGCGAACGAACGTCGACGGCGTGGGCATGCGGGCAGTCTCGCCGGGCAATCCGCTCCGGATCTTACACCGCGGCGAAGTAGTGGAGTGCGGGCGCGCAGGCGCTCGGCTGCAGGCGGGCCATGCGTCGGGCCATCTTCGTGACGCACCTGAAAACGCTCTTTGACTGCATTCAGAACAGTCCCCCGGCACAGAGTAGTGAACCAGTTACCAGAGAGCCGGCATCCGCCAGGTCGACGACCAGCGACACTATCCCCGTTTCCTGTCCGGGTGCATTGAGCGATCGCGCCCAGACCGGACCTCGCGCGCACCCTCCACGGGATCGGCAGCACCCCCCGGCGATTTGCGCCGGAGAACCAGCTCCCAGGGATGCTTGCGCGAAGCCCCTCCGTAAGTCACATCCGAGGACTGCCCATCTTCCACCTGCTCCACGACCAGGCGGGTCTTCGCCACGGGATCACCCGGCCCCCAACCAACCTCATCGCCCGCCACAGCGTCCAGGGCAACAGCCCCACTCAACGCCAACGCCGCCAGAGCGTGGACAACCAACGAACCCTTCACGAAACGTCCCATCTCAATTCCTCGCATAAGTGCATAGAGTAAAAACAGCGGTGCCAGCGCCTGAGGTCAGCGAAACCCCCTGTAGGTAGGAACCACCGCGAGGAACTGGGCAGCTATCGCATCCAGCCGATCAGTCTCCGGCCCAGCCGCGCCCACAACCTCACCACCACCGGGATTGGCCCCGTCCCACGCAGCCCGCGCCGCGTCCTCATCGGGGTGTCCCGTGCTGACCCAGTCGAAGCGGTTGTGGTTGTAGTCCACATCCCATTCCGGGTCATCGCCATCAGGACGCTGGTAGCAGCTGTAGAAACCAATGGACCAGGTCCCATCGCGGCTGATCCAAGTGACGTTCTCGCGGTTGAAGGACACAGGGCACCTATACGGCTGAAGAAGGGGATGACCCATCTGACCAGTAGGGGATCTATCCCAAAGTTGGCGCTCACCAATGCGGCAATGCCAAGACAGGGCTACAGCGGGCAGAACCCAAGCCACCCGAGACGGATATGAAAAATATCCATCCGGGACAAAGACCCCGGTTTGTGCATGGACCCCATAAGGCACCAACCCATTCCCTGTAACTGTAGGCAGTCCGGCATGGTCCCCGCCGCCGTGTCGGAGTGCCGTTATGCCCTTCTGACCAGGGGGAGCAGATAGGCAAGAGCGGCAGAGATCAGGATCAAGCCAAGTACGGCAGTGAGCAGTCCAGTACGGCTCGCGTCGAAACGACCAGGAAGCACCGCACCGCGCTGACCGGTCCGCACCGGACTGGAGCTGCACAGGCATGTCCGCACCGGACCGTGCTGCCGCGTCGCAGCGCCGTTACGTCCAAACCGGACGAGTCAGAACGACACTGCCCTCACCGGACCGGACCAAGTCCGCCCCGGACCGAGCCGGCCTGTCCGGATCCGCTCGGGACCGCGCCGCGTCGTGACGATCCAACCCGGCCTGTACGGTGCAGGCAAGAGCCGCCCCGGACCGTGCGGCCGCGTGCATCGCAGGCTTTGCGCCTACTTACCAGGGAGGGCATCAGGAAAAGCAGTAGGGAAGAGCAAAGACCCGTCCGTCCAGGTCAACAGCTCGGTTCGAGGCGTCCAGCTACGTCACGGGGCGTCCGGTCAGGTCGGCACCGCGCCGCACAGTCCAGCAAGGCCCAGTTCGGCCCGGGCAGTCCGGGTCGGTGCGTGCAGCCCCGTGCAGCGCAGGTCGTTGCTGTCCATCCGCGACAGCACACCCTCCGGAGAGGGCGCGGCGGTTGAAGGGAAGGGGGGAGGAAGAGCGAGAGGCGCTTTTGCCTGATGCACCGTCCGGTGCGGACCCGTAGAGAGTGGTGATGTCCGGGGCGGTCAGGGCTGGTGCCGCGACGTGCCGCGTTGGGATGTCCAGTTAGGTCAGTTGGTTGTTTCCGGTGTTCTGGCCGGAAGTCCGTAGTGGGCGATGGCGGATTCAAGAATGGGTTTTGCCCAATCCGGGGTGGACGCCAGAGTTTGAGGGAGGGGCAGAATCCAGTTGGGACGTCGAATGTCCATGATGAGTCTGGGAGCCGGAGTCTCGGAGTTGGTGCTTCGCTCCACCGAGTTGTCGAACAGGCGGATAGCCGTGAAGGACGGCACGAGTGCCACTAGGTTCTCCCGAGAGCGCGTCCAACACGTCCGAACATGGGATTCGATAGCCGGGAAACCACCAGCTATCTCACGCCTGCGTACGCGATGCAGGTGAAGCTCCACAGACTCGAGGCCAAAGGAGGGTGTCAGAAATTTTGTGTGAGAGGCATACCATGATGCTGCCAAGGAGCATGTATGCCACGCAAGAAGAAGACGCCGGTGGTCACGCCGGCCATTGATCTGCCGAAGG